>JBLNDC010000426.1:0-3616 GCA_050261255.1 Bacteroidota bacterium | reverse complement strand
TGGCAAAATTAACCTTGGATTCGGCTAACTCCGGTTTTACCCGGACGGTTTCACCGGGTTGCAACCGGGGCAAATAGGCAGCAAGAATGTTGGGCCCGAATACTAATACTCCCGTGTCCAGAGGCTCTTGAACAATGACAAAAAGGTCCAGCACCGGATAGTTACCGGTATTGACCAAAATAACCTCTTGAGTCTTTGGGTCAACAGTCATCTTAACCGGATTAGCAAAGGGCATCTCGCCCTCGTAAAATAGGAATCTTGTTTTAGTACCGCCGGATTCGATCTCATCGGCATCGACCCTGTTAAGGGTATCGATAATTTCATCTAAGGGAACCAGACTCTCCATGGTCAGTCCTTTGGCGATCATCGGCTCAGCTGCGGCGGGAAAGGAAACCTGCTCCCATTGGATAACATTTCCGTTTTTCACAGCAGCCGGGTATGTTTCGGTCGGGGTACCCTGGTTAAAAGTGACTTTGAGCGAAAACGGACGCTTATCCCGTGAATGGAAATAAAGGACCGGTTCTTTGACATATGTGATCTGCATTGGACGCGAAGTCAAGAAGTAATCTCCGCCATCGTCGCAGCCCACGATCACGCCCCATTCGTGGACTTCATAATCGGCGACTTTATTATCCGCCTCAGCCCTACCTCCGAAAAACCAAGAAAATACCGTGAATAGAATTAAAACTGTCATAATTAAGGCTAAAGCCGGTTTTTCTCGGATAATTTTAGACGCATTCAACTCTTCCACCCCTTCCTAATCTTTTTTAATCTCATCTACTACAGGTCGGATTAGATACTAAATACCGCATCCAATACTAATTCAGCGCCATCCCGAATCACTTTAAATTTATTTGGCGTTTCATTAGCTGAAAAGTTGAATATTATTGCTACAGCTCCAAAGCCCGGCGGAAGCTATTTAAGGATAAACCCATAAGTATCAAAAAACAAAGCGCCAATCCTAACTTTCTCATCGGAACCCTCCCGCGAATTTATAATTTATTTACCCCGCTTAACACCATCACTTGACCGCCGCGCCAGATTTTAAGATCCTGAATGACCCCACCGGAGGCCAGCAATTGTTTTAACGAACCGACATTGGCGACTTTTTTGCCGTTGAACTCCAGCAAATAATCGCCGGGCTTCATTCCCATCTGTTCCGCCAGGGAACCCGGATCGATACTGGTGATAAAAATTCCTATTTGCTCGCCGAGTCCGGCCTTTTGGGTTTCTTCCGCTGTCAAGTTGCGGGCGGCGATGCCAAGACTCTGGGGGGCTACATTAGCCGTAGCGCCCGGCTTAAGAGTTGAGGAATTTACGGAGATCCCAAAATATAAATTTTTGATAATCAACGTTTTAGTAACGAGTTGCCCGTTCCGGAACACCTTAAGCTCCAATTTGGATTCCGCCCGGTCCTCCAGTGATTTATTCACAGTATTCGCCAAAGCTGCCTGATCCGTGATTGCTTGGCCGTTTACCTCGGTAATGATGTCGTCGCGCATTAGTCCGGCCTGATCCGCCGGGCTTCCCGAAAATACAGCGTTCACCAGCACTCCCTTACCCGTTGTCCAGTTTAAGCGGGTAAATTCAGCGGCGGTATTTTCAGTTTGGATTATTAGGCCGATCGGCGATGGCAATTTACAACCATTAGCCACCGCCAGTGTAGCTAGGACGTCGATTACTTTTTGGGCTACATCCAGGGCCCTGGCCCGCAAAGTGATCTTGGACCCGTTGCTAAAGCGGATATCAATACCCCATTTGTTATCCCGCTCCAGAAAGGGAAAGTGCAGCAACTTGAGATCAGTAATGTCCTTAGCAGGAATGGAGAGCGCAATCTCCGATGAATTTAATACCGCCACAAAACGCACACCGGAAAGGTCCGCGTTTAACTGCTTGATTTCGTGACCCATCCAATCGCTGAACAGTGATTTGAAATTGTTGATAGTTTCGGCGGCTTCGTCGATGGAAGCCAGAACATGGGGTTGGTACCATAACGGCGCTATCGTCAGGTCCTTACTCTCCAGTTGCTCAGCCCCGGCGACAGCCCCGGTGAACGAGAGCATTGCTAACACGATAACCGCGATCATTATGGTTTTAACCCCGTGCCATACCAACCTGGTCATCCGGATCACCCCTCTTAAACAATTTAATTTTTATATACTGACGAACTTTTCCTTACTATTCGTGGAGACGACCTGGTCGTTCATCCAAAAACCCTGGTAGATGATTTTACCGGTACTGTCTTTCAAAACTCCATAGCCGTTACGGCCCCGTTCATCAAAATCTCCTTCATAAACATTACCGTTTTTCCAGCGATAAACTCCTTTACCTTTACAATAATCGTTCTGGAAGTCGCCTTCATATGAGTCGCCGTTATTCCGCTTTAAAACACCTTTACCGTCGAAAAAGTCATCCTTAAAACCGCCCTCGTAAGATTCGCCGTTCGCTTTTTTCAAAACACCGTTGCCGCTGCGAAGGCCATCCTTAAATTCACCATGATAAATGTCACCGTTTTTATACTTTAAAATCCCGAAGCCGTCTTTTTTACCGTCCCGGTAAACGCCCAGAAAAGATGAGCCGTCCGACCATTGCAAATCGGCATTGCCGTTTAGTTTACCCTGTTTCATCTCGGCTGTGCCTTTGCAGGTCAACACCTCGCCTGCTTGGTCCCGCAAAGTCAAAGTAAGTTTTCCTTTGCCCTCGGCTTTACCATCCATCGCTTGACCGGACCAACTGGCCTCCGTTAAGGTATAGACATCCGACAGCCATCCGATTCGACAGCCGGTCTTGGGCACGACAGCCCAACTCTCCACTATCGGTAATGGAACGAAGGGGCCGACCCGCTCACCGTTTCGCCATTCTCCTTGATACACCCGGCCATCCGTAAATTTATAAATACCTTTACCGTTAATGCTTCCTTTTTTAAAGACGCCTTCAATGATTTCACCGTTTTGCCGCCGGTAAACGCCTTGACCCTCTGCTTGATCGTTAACAAAATCGCCTTCATAGACTTCGCCATTTTTCAATTTATAAATGCCTTTTCCGTCTTTTTTGCCTTCCTTGAAATCGCCTTCATAACTATTTCCGTTGCTAAATTTCAGGATGCCTCGGCCATCCATCTTTCCCTCCCGGAATGAGCCTTCATAAGATTCGCCGTTCGACCACTGCAACTTAACATTACCGTCCAGTTTACCCTGTTTCATCTCCGCGCTGGCCTTCCCGGTTATCTCTTTACCGTCTTTGTCGCGCAGGGTCAAAGTCAGCTTTCCTTTTCCCTCGGCCTTGCCGTCCACTACCGCCCCGGACCAGCTGGCAGCCGCCAAAGTGTATGAACTGGAAATCAAACAAATCCGGCAACCGGTCTTGGCGTCAACGGTCCAACTCTCCGCCGCTAGCGCCGGGGCAATACATAAAACTAGCAGCGCCGACACTAATAAAACTGTCCCCAAATTCTTTTGACCGAAAAAAATTTTCATGACATTTCCCTCCTATCGCGATTCATATCGGTTTATTTACCAAGATAGCCACTTCAATTCCTTGTTGTCCCAGATAATCGTAATATTCCTGCTCGAATTTTTCAAAGTTCATCTGAAATGCTGTTTCAAATCGATCGGAA
>JBLNDC010000425.1:0-4749 GCA_050261255.1 Bacteroidota bacterium | reverse complement strand
ACATTGGTATTGACTTAGGTACCGCCAGTGTGCTGGTTTATCTTAAAAAACGAGGCATTGTAATTCGAGAGCCGTCGGTGGTAGCTCTGCAAAAAGATACCAATAAAATACTGGCCGTTGGTGAGGAAGCCCGCCAAATGATTGGAAGGACCCCCGGGAACATTGTCGCCATCCGTCCACTACGTGATGGGGTTATTGCCGATTATGACATCACTGAAACAATGTTAAAATACTTCATCGAAAAAGTCTGCCCCAAACCTCGTCTGTTCCGCCCGCAAGTAGTTGTTTGCGTTCCTTCCGGAGTCACCAGTGTTGAGAAAAGAGCGGTCTTAGAAGCTGCAATGCAAGCCGGAGCCAAAAGGACTTTCTTAATAGAGGAGCCGATGGCCGCCGCGATCGGCGCCGGTTTAAACATTACCGAAGCCAGTGGCAACATGGTAGTCGATATCGGCGGAGGCACTACCGATGTAGCCATTATTTCATTGGGAGGCATCGTGGTCAGCGAATCGCTTCGCATCGGCGGGGACAAGTTTGACGAAGCTATTATTCGTTACATTAAGAAGATGTATAATATGATGATCGGGGAACGCACCGCCGAGGATATTAAGATCCAAATCGGCTCGGCATACCCTGAAGGCGAAGGCCGGGCCATGGAGATCCGGGGAAGAGATTTGGTCACCGGATTGCCGCGGACCATCAAGTTTACTTCGACTGATTCGTTCCAAGCGCTTTCCGAACCAATTACCGCCATTATTGACGGGATTAAGTCGGTGTTGGAAAGGACCCCTCCCGAACTGGCTTCGGATATTGTGGACAAGGGAATGGTAATGACCGGCGGTGGTTCATTATTGCATGGTTTCACCAGGCTTTTAGCGGAAGAAACCGGGATCCCGATCCATTTGGCGGAAGACCCGTTATCCTGTGTTGCTTTGGGGACCGGTAAGATTTTGGAGAATGAAAGCTTCGATTCGATTCGGCATAACCTGATTGTCGGCAGTAGGTCTATGTAAACCACGCCGAACTTGTATTTTAGAGATTATCCGGCTTAAAGCCGGATTTTTATTTTTTTACCCAAGATCCATTTGTTTCTGAAAGTGGAATTTTAGTTTTGGGTTTATTTAATGAAGAACATTTGTTAACCGAATACAGTTATAATAAATTTTTGTTAACGGTATGATAATAGAATCTTGTTCGAGCTTGCTTGGGAAGAATACATAAAAACGACTTTAGGGAACTTCCTTAATATAATTTTAAATAATCTAACATTTAGTCAAATTGACACTTCATTATGATAGACGTATAATAGCAAAATGAATCCGGGGCGACAATTAACGGCATCGGTTAATGTCAAGCTCCATATGGAGATGAACTTATTTGCATGGATTGCCGATAATCAGATTTACACCCTCCCGTATTTTAGTATTAGGTTTTGCTTCACTCATTCTGATAGGAGCATTTCTTTTAACTCTGCCCTTTGCTTCCAAGGACGGACAATCCCTTCGGTTTTTGGACGCTTTATTTACCGCTACTTCGGCAGTTTGTGTGACCGGCCTAGTAGTAGTGGATACCGGCTCGCATTTTTCTAAATTTGGGCAATTTATAATAATAACCTTAATTCAGATTGGCGGGTTGGGTTTTATGACTTTTTCGACTTTGGTAGCGATGATTCTCGGTAAGAAGATTGGGTTAAAAGAGAGGGTTTTAATTCAAGAGTCTTTTAACCAATTAACTTTAGCCGGTTTAGTAAAGTTGATCCGGAACGTTCTTTTGTTAACTTTGGCCTTTGAATTTTTGGGAGGTGTCATCTTAAGCATCCGATTCCTCTTTGAGTACCCAATTGACCGTGCTTTAGCTTTCGGCTTTTTTCATTCGGTCTCATCCTTTTGTAATGCCGGTTTTGACCTGTTTGGTCAGGTGTTTGGCCCATTTACCAGTATCACCCATTATGTGGGCGATTGGACGGTTAGTTTAACCATCGGAGGGTTAATTATTTTAGGCGGATTGGGTTTTCCGGTAATTATCGAAATTTTAAAATATCCTCAGCTACGGCGTTTATCTCTCCATACCAAGCTGGTGATCAAAATGACGCTGATGCTGCTTTTAAGTGGAACGATTATCATATTTTTATTCGAGATGACGAATTTTAAAACTATTGCCGGCCTAAACTGGAATGGGAAATTGCTGGGAGCTTTATTTCAGTCAATTACGCCGCGTACCGCGGGCTATAATTCATTGGATATGTCGCAACTAAGGATCGGAACCTGGTTCATCCTAATCGTATTGATGTTTATCGGGGCATCGCCCAGTTCAACCGGGGGCGGTATTAAGACCACTACTTTCGGGGTTCTTTTGGCGGCAGTCTTAGCTACCATAAACGGCAAGGAGGACGCTGAGGTTTCGGAGCGGAGAATAGCCAAAGATTTGGTTTACAAAGCGATGACAGTGACCATGCTCGCTTTAAGCTGGGTGGCTTTTGTTACTCTAATCTTGTCTTTGGTGGAGCCCTACACTTTTATTCAACTGTTGTTTGAAGTAGTGTCTGCCTTCGGCACGGTAGGTCTCACGACCGGAATCACCCCATTATTATGCGATACTTCAAAGATTTTAATCGCGATTACTATGTTCATCGGCAGACTAGGACCTTTGACAATTATGGTGGCCTTGGCGCATGCCAATCAAGTCGCTACACAATATATCGAGGACCGGGTAATTATAGGATAAGCTAAAGGAGTGATAGTCATGGCGAGGCAATATGCCGTAATCGGTTTGGGAAGATTTGGAACCAGCGTTGCCCGTACTTTATATAGTCTTGGACAAGAAGTATTGGCTATTGATACCAGTGAGGAACGCTTAAAAAAATTGGCTGACGACGTGACCCATACTTTACTTGCCGACACCACCGACGTCAATGTCTTAAAAAATATCGGGATAACCAATTTCGATGTTGTAATCGTGGCCATCGGCGAAAACATTCAGGCCAATATCATGACCACTTTATTACTAAAAGAACTTGGCGTAAAATATGTAGTCGCTAAGGCCCTTACCAAGATGCAAGGGAGAGTTTTAGAAAAAGTAGGTGCGGACCGGGTCGTCTATCCCGAGCGAGATATGGGGAAACGGGTAGCCCACAACTTAGTTGCCGCTAATTTGGTGGATTATATTGAGCTTGCTGAAGGGTTTCGTATTATTGAAGTGGTCGCTTTGAAAGAGATGGTTGGTAAAACTCTGCAGAACCTCAATTTTAGGGCAAAATACGGTGTGAATGTTTTACTGATCAAGCGGACTTCCGGGGAAACGATATTTTCGCCGGGGGCGCAGGACCAGATCCAAGAGGCGGATATCTTAGTCATGGCAGGAGAGAAAAATGCGTTGAATAAATTTGAGCAAAAACTGGAAAAACAAGGGCGCTGAGTATCAGTAGATGGAAGAAAAACGTCGCAGTTTACCACGGACCTATACTAGAAAGCTCCTCCGGGCGATCAGGGAATTTGAACTGATTCAGCCGGGGGATAAGGTCTTAATCGGCTTTTCCGGGGGGAAGGATAGCGCTTTTCTCCTTTATGGGCTCTCGATTTTACAGCGGCATGGGATTATCCCCTTTGAATTGGGCGCCTTAACGATTGATCTGGGTTTTGCGACTCCTTTGGATATTAACCCCTTAGAAAAGTATTGTAACGCATTGGGAGTAAAGTTTCACATCCATCGGACTGAAATCAGCCGTTACGCTTTTGGAGAGGAAAACCCAGAAGGGCCGTGCGCAACCTGTTCTTTCCTGAGGCGGGGCGCGATGAATCGCTTTGCCGGGGAACATGGATATAACGTGGTTGCCCTAGCCCATCATTATGATGACGCGGTGGAAACTTTTTTGATGAGTATTATTTTCTCGGGTCAGATCAGGACTTTTATCCCCCGCACTGAACTTGAGCGGAGCGGGATAACAGTGATCCGACCCTTGGTCTATTTCAGAGAAGCCGAATTGAGGAAAGCCCTTGGTTTCATTGGATTTTCACCGGTACCCAATCAATGCCCGATGGATGGGCGGTCCAAACGGGCCGAAACCAAGGAATTAATCAGTGAATTAACCCGCTATAATCGCCAAATTTTTAACAATCTAGCCTCCGCGATGCGGGAAGGACGGCCGCTGGAACTCTGGCCGCCGGAACTCTCTTTTGAGGAAAAACGCTTGAGAAATATGATCAAATAAAAACTATTGCCCCAAGAGCGAATGATGTGATATAATATTATCACTTTATATATGTCAGTCATATTCTAAAGACATTGAAGAGGAAAAGTACGGTTAATGATGTAATAGTAGCGAGCCCTGATCGGTGGAAGAGGGTTTACGGATTTATCCCGAAGTTCGCCTCGGAGTCGTCGACTGAATCCTTAATTTTAAGGCAGTAGGTTTGACCGGAAACTCCACCCGTTATTCATGGAGCAGCCCTAATTTTATGATTTCAATGATTTGGAATATTAGTCGACATTGAAAATGATTAAAATTGCGGTTGATGGAGCGGGTCTTCGGACCAAACGGAGTGGTACCGCGGAAGTAAAACCTTTCGTCTCTTATGAGACGAAGGGTTTTTTTGTTGGGGGTGGTAGCCTTTAACAGAGAGAAAGCAAAGAAGCTAGTGTTGATAAGGCAAAAGGGAACATTAATAAGGAGGATATTTAAATGTGGAATCGTGAGATCGAGACTTTACCCCGGGCTGAGTTGGAAAGAATCCAAGTAGAGCGGCTTCGTAAAAT
>JBLNDC010000424.1:0-2805 GCA_050261255.1 Bacteroidota bacterium | reverse complement strand
ATAATGGTGTCTCCCGGGTTTAAGCCGACGGTTGTTTTAATCTTTCTCTGACTGGTATCGCTGTTATCGATCTTGGCTTGATCTTGAATTTTGTCAGTGTTGTCTATGGTATTGACCTTTGCGTGAAGCTGGACCAACAACTCCGATTCAGCCTCATGATCGATTCTGATCGAATAGTCGATATTGGTTCCCACATCAACATATCCGATCTGATAGTTCAATGTCTCAGCCCTGCTTTCTTCGGAAACATCGGGAATTTGGTCCCCGAAAAACAGCCGTTCCTCTTGCTTGTTGAAGCTAATCACCTTTTGCTTGGCCAGGAGGTTTTTACCGGTATTTTGCTCGATGATCGCCATCTGTTTCTTGGTCAGCGGATAAACCTTCATCTCTGGTGAAGCGGAACTAGTCAATCCTACAGCCTCTAAAAAAGAGGCGGTTACTTCCACTACTTTAATATCCGTATTGATCAACGGAAGGTCCCGGTCCCACTGATTAATCAGCTCTTTAATATTCTGAAGTTCGAGAGAATTTGCCATTACCGCGATTTCATTGGTTTTAAAATCGTAACGAATTTTATAGCTGGAAACTACCGTTTCTAAAGCTTTAGCCACGGAAATCGACGGGAGATGCTTTAACGGAATGACATGTAAGTTAATATCTGAGGTATTGATCTGCGGTAATGAATTATTGTTACCGATCACCGCCGTGTTTGAATTGAGCCATTTGACAATTAAGCCGTGATTGGCGGCGATCTCCGAAACTGTCTGTTTGAGCAACGACCCGGAGTCGATAATCATGGTTGCTTTATCTTGAAACTCATGGGCAAACAGCACCTTGAATTTACCGATTTCCGCTAAATTTCGAAAAATATCGCGGATATCGACATTAACGAACTCTAACTTATCGGTTAATGCCAGATCGTCGAAACTGTAACCAGCGCTTGATATGGTTAATATACTCATACTCAAAATCAACAGCGTCAATACGACCCTAAGCGGATTCGCTTTATCCCTGAAAATCATTTTTTCGCCTCGGCAAAATCGTTTACCTATACTTTTAGGCATACCCACCTATAACCCCCAAAATATTAACTGCGAATTACTTTAGCGACCGGGTAAAACCAGAGGTTGTCCGGGCTTGAGTTGGTCGGACTCAAGGATGCTATTCAAATCGGTTAAAATCGCTACGGTTGTGCCGTATTTTCCGGCGATCTCCTTCAGAGTTTCGTTGGGCTTAACCACGTGAATGAATTCTACCGGGATCGGGACGATCAGCACTGAATTTGCACTAACCGCACCCTTTGCTCCCAAATAGTTCAGGTCAATTATTCTTTGCAGCGGGACCTGAAATTTGGCGGCGATGCCGGCCAAGGTTTCACCATTTTTCACGATATATACAATATCGGTAAAATAGCGATCATGATTTATATAATTCCGCCGCAAGACACCGGCTTGCTCCAAGGAAGACCAGGGCGATCCGGAGGGTTTGGCGCTGGAATAATATTCGACCGCAAATAACTCATCCAAGTTGAGGAGGCGATCTGTGGAAACCACTTTTCCTCCGGGCCCGATTAACCCTTCTTCCACAATTTGAATGGATCTAATCCGCGGGATGGCCTTGAAAGTAAATTTCAATGCCGCGCCTGGTTTTAGATCCAGCGGCGCCTCGGCGATTTCAAAGAAATAGTGAGCGGGCAAACTGTTATCATAAGCCTTAATCATCCACTGCCCCGGCCTCATCCCGGGAAAGGAGAATTCACCCTTGCTGTTGGTGACTTGGCGAAAAGTCTCTTCACCATTGGTAAATTCAATTAAAGTATTGGCTAATACCCTCATTTTTGGAGTTTTATCCGGGCTCTGCCCGAAATTGGAACTTAACGGGCCATCCGGCGATTCTTTCCCCAGAGTATAGACATTGTCACTGGAAACATATAAATCATTCCCCGCTCCCGTCCCCTCCGGTATGAGCATGACCGCTTTGCCTCTAACCTCGGCGGCTGAAACCATCCCGATCTCCAGCTCAACGGTTTCGCCCTTTTTCACCTCCACCTTCAAGGGTAATTTTTTGAGGGTCGTCAAGTTTAATCCGGCTTGGGATTCATCGATGGAAATCCAATAAGTCCCGGGAGAAAGGGCTGCGAAGATAAACTCTCCCGCTTCGTTGGTGACGACGGTAATCCCATTTGCCTTAACCACCATATTGGAGATGGGAGCGCGCTCCGGGTTTTCCCCGTTAAATACTTTGCCCTTAACCACACTAACCTCTTTTCTTTTGGTAACCGGTATGTTATAGGGCAGCAGATAAGCTCCGAATAAGGACCAGGTACGGTCGGAATAAATCTCCTCCTCCTCTATTTGAGAGGCTTTTAAGGTTAATGAAAATCGATTTCTGGTATAAGTAAAGTCTAATGCCAAATAATCCTGGCCTGAAGAATCAATTAAAAAGTCGCGTTTTTGATACTCCAAATTCAAATCGTAATTTCTCGTGAAATGGAGATTGGCTTTAACACCAATGGCGTCGTTTAGATCCGGAACTAAGGCGGAGTTATCATCGCCGGTATTGACGAAGAATAGATAGGTCTGTCGGGAATTAGGTGTATAGTTCAGATTCAGATTATAAGTTTTAAAATCAATCTCATTGCCGGCGCCAAGTTTATCCCCGTATTCTCCCGTTCCGACGAAGGCCTGAACCCTCCAAATGGGAAACTGATGCTGGAAGCCGATTTTTACTAAGCTTTCTTCAGTTTCAAATTCCGCCGGCGTAAGTCGATCTGTTTTTTGCGCATCCCGTACTGATAACAAAATT
>JBLNDC010000423.1:0-2657 GCA_050261255.1 Bacteroidota bacterium | reverse complement strand
CGTAAGGACTACCCCTCATTGATCAGTGAATAGATTAAGTTTTGAATCTCTTTGAATAACAATTAAGAACCGTTCGGAAATATTTCCGGACGGTTCTTATATCAATTCAATGCCTAGAACTTCTAGATATCTGATAAAAAGATTAAAAGTAGATGAGAATCGGGATGACTTTCAGAAAGAAAGCATGTTAATATAAAAGAAAATCGTTCCAGCAATCTTGTTACTTTTATAAAATGGAGCAACCAAGTGGATATTTATTGGGAATTTGTCAAAAAATCTTTTCTCCAGAAGTTTATCTATCGGGCGGATTCGTATATCCAAATCTTCGGGACTTTGGTGAAACTTTTTATTTTGATGAGCGCTTGGACAGCCCTTTATCGTGGCAAAATCGAAATCAACGGGATTACCTTGGCGGACATGGTCAGCTTTGTAACGATTAATATTGTAGTATCGGCCCTCACTAATTCACGGGTGGCTGAAAAGATCGCCGTCAAAGTTAACGATGGCAGTATTGCGGTTGACTTTATAAAACCGATCAGTTTTCGTTTCTTTATGCTCGCCGACGAACTTGGCGAAAACTTGTACCGGGCGGTTTTCAATACGATTCCCGCCTGTTTATTTGCGACATTATTATGGGGGTTCCGTTTACCGGCGGATCCGGTTCGGATCGGCATTTTTTTAATAAGTTTGATCAATGGTATCGTTTTGGTGATGTATCTCAATTATGTCTTCGGACTATTGGCATTCTGGTTTAAAACCGCCTTTCATATCAATTGGTTTTTGGGAGCATTATACGAATTGTTCTCCGGGACCTTTGTCCCGCTTTGGTTTTATCCAAAGATGCTATTTAAGATCAGTCTCTTGCTGCCCTTCCGCTATATTTCCTTTGAGCCGATCTCGATCTTTCTCGAAAAAATTTCCTTATCCGATTCATTCAAGGTCATCATTGGGCAGCTGACTTGGATCTTGATCCTTGTCGGATTGGATAACTTCATTTGGCACAAGGCCCAATCAAAAGTAACCGTCCACGGAGGTTGAGAGACCGATGTATTATACTCAGTTATATTGGGAGTTTATCAAAATACGGGTCCAGGCGCAAATGACCGATCGGGCGGCCTTCTTCTTCTTGGCACTGGGGAAGGTTGTCGGTTTCGGAGCGGAAGCGCTGGTAATCTGGATCATGGTGGACCGTTTTAAAACCATCGGGAGCTGGTCCTCGAATGAAAT
The DNA here is from genome assembly GCA_050261255.1 of Bacteroidota bacterium. Taxonomy (GTDB): domain Bacteria; phylum Bacillota; class UBA4882; order UBA8346; family UBA8346; genus JAAYHS01. Next base: position 1,430 of record JBLNDC010000423.1, on the reverse strand, counting down.
AATGTTCCTGTATGCGTTGAACCTGATTACCTATTCGCTGGCAGCATTCTTTTTATACCATCCCTTTACCAAACTGCCCATTAGGATTCAGGCGGGCGAGTTTGACGAAATCCTCACCAAACCATTGAATGGGCTGTTTTATTTAATCAGCCGGGAAGTGAGCACCGGTTATTTTGGAAACTTGACGATTGCGATATTAATTGGGGCGCTTAGCCTTAGTAAGCTTGCCATCGGTTTAAACCCGGTCAAGGTGCTTTTTTTAAGCTTGGCTATCCTGGGAGGAACTTTGATTCAAGGGGCAATCCTTATTTTTGCCTATACGCCCTCATTCTGGCTGGTTCAGAATAATAGTTTCAGCCGGATCCTGATGGACTTCCGAAGTTTTACCCGTTTTCCGCTTTCCATTTATCACGGGGGAATTCAGGTCTTTTTGACAGTGGTGTTACCCTATGCCTTTATCAATTATTATCCGGCCCATTACTTTTTGGAAAAAAATGAGTTATCGCTCTTTCACCCGATCTTTCAATATCTTTCGTTGCCGATGGGATTCTTCCTGTTTGGCGCGGCCTATCTCTTCTGGAGTTTTGCCTTAAAACATTATAAAAGTACCGGCTCATAAGGGGGTATCTTGGTGGCGTTCATCGAAGTCAATCAGGTATCAAAGGAATTTCAGGTTTACATCCGGCGGAAGGGCTTTGGCAATGCGGTCAAATCCCTCTTTTGGCGCCCCTATGAAGTGAAAAAAGCGGTGGAAAATATCAGTTTCCGGATGAACCAGGGCGAGGTGGTCGGATATATCGGCCCTAATGGAGCCGGTAAATCGACTACCATCAAAATGCTGGCCGGAATATTGTACCCTACTTCGGGAGAGATCCTGGTCAACGGGCGGATACCGTATGAAAACCGGAAGGAAAACGCCAGGCGGATTGGGATCGTTTTCGGCCAAAGGTCCCAATTGTATTGGGATTTGCCGATGGAGGAGACCTTCGAGTTATATCAGAAGATCTACCGGATTGGCGAACGCCAATTCCGGCAAAACCTGGACTTTTTTGTGGAACTCCTGGATATGAAGGAGTTTTTACGCCGTCCCGTCCGACAACTGAGCCTCGGCCAGAAAATGCGGGCTAACTTGGCTGTAGCTCTGCTGCATGACCCGGAGATCATTTACTTGGATGAACCCACGATTGGACTGGATGTAGTTGCCAAGGAGCGGATCAGAAGATTTATTAAAGAGGTTAATCAGGAAAAAAAGACTACGGTAATCTTAACCACCCATGATATGACCGACATTGAAAAGGTTTGCGACCGGATTATCATGATCGATCACGGCCGGATTCTCCATGACGGCCCGTTAGCGGGTTTTATCGAGCAAAACAGTGGGGGGCATATGTTGACGGTTACTTTTTCCGATCCCAATGTTCGGATAACCG
>JBLNDC010000422.1:0-3987 GCA_050261255.1 Bacteroidota bacterium | reverse complement strand
CACCGGGTTCCAACCGGCCTGGTCATAAGATTCGATTTCTTTATTACTACCTATGTCATATTTGACAATTTTACCGTTTGACTTAAAGACTACATACTTTCCTTCATTATCTATCGAAGGGTGCTCACCGTCTTGGATCAGGATGGGAGTAAGATTCCCATTCCCAAAATCATAAACCTTTATCTTAGAAATTTTGTCAATAGTCGACTCCACCGCAAACCTTTCCGACCTTGACCATGCCGGATTGGTTTCACCCGAATCTTGCAAAGATAAAACCTTTCTCACGTTACGGCTCTCTAAAAGCAGCTCGTAAATTTCTTTGTTTTTTCCTTCGTCATAACTAAAATAAATTCGTCCCGATAAACTTGCCGGCATCAGGTTGAAAATAACCGGCTCCGGCTTTCCAAGATGTTTATAAGTAACATCTTTTAACTCATACCATTCTCTACTCATCCGGATTTGATAATCTCCTGGAGCTAAATCGGCTAATGAAAACTGTCCTTTCTGATCAGTTTTAAATGGTTGGTCGCCAATATTTACGCTTACTCCCGGAATAGGTTCTTTAGTCAAGGTATCTATTACCACAGCATTGAAATCCCCTATCCGTGGCTCTGGTTTTGGAAGGCAACCCCCGATCAAAATAAAAAAAGTTAAGAGTCCCAATACTTTTTTTAACATCATTTCCATCACCAGGAATTAGCTTCGCTACTTTTCGGTAAATTCCTTCATAATTTTTCCTTTATTGTCAAAACTTAATAAAAAACCACCTCCATAAGGAAGTGGTTTTTAAAACTTGAATTTTTCTATGTTTATTCCATATCCCAATGTGCGACTTCATAAATTAACGGTACTTTAAAATAATTCCCCAACAAGCACCGAACAGCCAAGAAAGCCGCCCACACCAGCCAAAGACTAAGCATCAAATTTAACAACGATTGGCCCCAACCGGGGAGCAGTCTTAAAAAACCACCGCTCACTAAGTAAAAAACCGATCCGCAGATGCCGAGGAATAACGCTTGGTAACCGTGAAACCGCAAAAAATGGTCTTTCTTAAGTTTGGTAGCAACAATCAGAATACTAAGCGGCCAAAAAAAGTAGGCCATTCCAGCTAGCAACTTATTTCTAGCACTGACTGTTTTCATTGCAATCCCTCCTACCAATATAAAGATATTCCCTTGCCATTAAAAATATATTTTATTATTTCCGAAGTACGGCCTGAAATTTAATCGTCAAATCGGCCGGATTACGCGGATCATGGGTCCAACTACAATTTGGAGCAATGTCGCGGAGATAGCTGAAAAACAAATGGCGATCCGATTGGTCTATTTTGCCGAAAAAATCATAGTTTACAGTTTTAATGCCATTTAGAGTGTAAGTAAATGTCGGTTCAACCGTGATCCAACCTTCAGCCGGTAATTTCACCTCTACCCACGCATGGGCAAATTTTTTTAGATCGGTTTCTCCGGAGTTTAGTTCAGAAACATTGAACCGATAGCCTCTGACCAACCGTGCCGGAATTCCGGATGCGCGACACAAGGCTATATATGCTAAACTAAAGTCTTCACAAACCCCCTTTCCAAGTTTTAAGGTCTCCAATGCGCTGTGCATATCTTGTTCTGTTTTTTGGTATTCCAGGGTTTTATTAATATAGTAAAAAATTTTTTTGGCTTTTTCCAATTGGGTATTACAGCCGGAAGTCAGTTTTTGGGCTAAATTGTTAACCAAACCAGCGTCGGATTCGATTCCCGGTTCCGGATTTATGTAACGAGGTTCAGCCGAGCTTTGGCCGCGATAAGGTTTTAATTGATAATCAATGGCATAATTGACAAAAGTAAAACTAAACTTCGCCAATAACGAGTTGCCTTTTTCCAACCGGATTAAATTAGAGACTGCAATTTCTCCATCATCATCTCTGATAATCTTTACCCCACTTGGCGCCTTAAAAGATACCAATCTTTGGTAAGGGGGCAACCCGTTGGTCGAAAAAATCGGTATCTGTAGTTTCAAATCGTTGGCCGTTCCACCGCTATTCTTGATTTCAACCTGATAGTAAACGTAAAATTGCTGCGGCGCGCTGATGGTATAGCGTTCGTCAGCATAACTCAAGGAAAATGTTAGAAAAATGAGTAAAAAAAAGAGCCGTGAATGATTAAAAGCTCTCATCAAATCACCCTATAAATAATTAAGCGCTTTTCTACAAAATCCTGCCGTATCTATCTCCCCAATCCAACTGAATCCGCTCGCTGCAAAGCAGGTAATTAGGAGAAAAAATTTTTTTAAAATTCCCACCTCCGGAGTCAGCGTACCCTAAATCTCAATTTGTTAATAGTCACTCATTACTGGTTATTGTTCACTGATAATTGTTTTCGCTTTCCCATTTATACACGAACCCACTACTGGAAGGAAGGGTAAAACCTTCAAAATTCCCTGTAGTATCGATTGTAGACTGATCCCGGATTGAATTGGCTCCAAAAGGCGCTATGTCATTAACCCGGTCAATATCTGCCAACTTCACCCATTTTCCCGGTGATCCGAAATCAATATCCACTGTAATATCATACGGTTCAAAATTGAATAGAACCACCATCTGTTCCCAAGGTTTTCCGTTGGGGTTAACCCGCCAACCAATGACCGATCTGCCGTTTCCCTGCTCTAACCATGGGCCGATTATAAATTGAAATTTACCTTCCTCCGCCAAATTGGAGCCGGCCATTCGTAAACCTGGATAACGTCGGCGAAGATTAATCAGTCCTTTTACCCATTGGTAAAATTGGTGTTGGGAGAGATCCTCCGGCCAGGTAAATTGGACTTGATTACGAGGGCGATCGACGTTGAATTCTTGGCCCATGTATAACATCGGTTGCCCCAGAGCGGTCAAGGTAGCCATCAATCCTAAACGGGCCTTACGTTCCTTAGCCGGGTCTGACTGTAAAAATGGACCGTCAGTGGCAACTTCAAAAGGTACGCTGTTTTCATCGTGGCTCTCCGAGTAATTGATGGCGTTATTGGTATGCAAAGCGTAAAAGTTTCGGCTAAAATAAAAGACATCTCCCAAATGCTCGGGGGAATCGTCGATCCAATCCTGGTAAACCCCTTCCCTTAGCAAGGCTTTTATTTTATCGTGAAAAGGATCGTTCCACTGGGCAAAACCGTTCCAACCTTCCAAATTCAAATCGGGTTCATTGGGAAGGTTTTCCACAATTAAAATACAGTCCGGTTTAAAACCTCGATCTCTGATTTCATACTGTAGGCGGCGCAAAAAATTATGATCCATCCAACTGGAATGGGTGGCGTCAAATCTGAAACCATCGACCCGATACTCCTTGAGCAGTAATTTGGTGACGTCAATCAGATAATCCTGGACTTCCTCCCGTTCGGTGGCGACCCGGTTACCCCAAGGTGTACCGCCGCTGAAATAGAACCCACCGGGATTACTATCGCTAATCGCGTCCCAAAGTGGGTTAAAAGTATTGGAAGTATGGTTGAAGACCAAATCAAGCAAAACCGCGATCCCGTGTTGGTGAGCGGTATCGACCAACTCCCTGAATTCATCGGTGGTCCCGAAGTCCCGTTCGATGGAGGCAAACCCGCAAGGGTCATAACCCAAAGCGGTCGGGCCTTGGAGCGACGGAGCTTCAGAGGTAGGCATTAATCCCAAAGCGTTAACTCCCAAATCTTTGAAGTAACCGTTTTTGATCCGGCGAATTACCCCGCTGAACTTACCCTGTTCTTCAAGGGGAATATCCGGGTCTCCTTCGGTAAAACCGTAAACATTCATTTCGTAAATGATCAGGTCCGAAAGGTTGGGCGTCTTCCAATTCTGCGCTTTCCAGCGGTAACGGGTGGGATCAACCACTAATGAAGGATTCTGAAAATAATCCCCTCCGTAACTCCGGGTCAATGGGTCATGGAGATAACGTTCCGGACGCCGGTTCCCATCTAAAGGGACCCCGCCGACGACATAAAAGAGATACTCCAGCTTTTCCC
>JBLNDC010000421.1:0-5722 GCA_050261255.1 Bacteroidota bacterium | reverse complement strand
TATGTGATACAAACAATCGTGAACAATATTATGTTGATTTGGAAAACAATATTATTTCTCAAATTAAAGAACGTATTACTGGCGGCGAGATTGTTTCGGATTGTGTAATTCACACACCGTTTCGTATGCGAAACGATGAAATGAACGTAATTCAACGGAGTATTGCTAAGCTGAAGTCTGATTATGCAAATATCACATTTACCGTTATGCGTATTAATGTTAAAAACAGATTCTTCGGGTTTGCAGATAACAATTTAAAAGTTCCATATGAATCCACATATATTAGGCTTTCAGATAAAGAATATTTGGTTTGGTTTGAGGGAATTAAGCATGGCAGGGAATATCTGAATAAACGTGTTGCTAACCCAACTTATATCGAGTTTTATTACGGGACAGATCATACTAAATTTATTCAATTATTACAGGATGCAGTTAACCTTGCGGGTGCGAGTTGGAGGGGTTTTAATGCAAAACTTGTGCCGATATCAATTTTTTACCCGCAACTTATCGCAGGATTTATCAAGGACTTTCGTAAAATAGACTCCAATCAAGAAGTTGAACATAATCTGGCGCAGTTTGACACCCCATGGTTCTTATGATAGTTGAGGTGAACAAATATGGGACTTATCAAGGTGGATTCTATTATATTCCTTATCGGTGCTGGTTGTAGTAGGGATGCACAGATAAAAACATCTGGGCAGATGCTTGATGAGATTGAAAATTTGATTACATCCAATGAAGAATGGAAACCATATCGAAACTTATACTACTATGTTAAAAGTGCTATATTATATGCTGACGGAATTCAGGGAATATTTGATAATAACATTAATATTGAAAGGCTTGTTGGTGTACTACGAGATTTGAAAAAGAAAGAGCGCAATCCGATATATCCGTTTATTGGAAGCTGGAACGAAAAATTAATTGAATTGGCGGGTGATAGTTTCTCAAGCATTGATGCCTTTGATAAGTTATTGAGCAAAAAAATTGTCAATTTTGTCACACTACATAATAATACGACCACAAGGGTTGCGTATTACAAGAAATTCTATGAGTTTCAGCAAAGCATTCAAGCGCCGATTCGTATTTTTTCTCTCAATTATGATCAATGCGTAGAAAAATCAAAACCGAATGATTATGAGATAGAATGTGGATTTGACGATGAAAATAAATGGTCTTCAGAAAGATTTAATAATACTAATAATATCAGCGCAGGCATTTTTCTATATAAATTGCATGGTTCTATTGATTGGATACGAGACGTAAGGACCGGAGAATTAATGCGCTATGATTCGCCTAATGAAAATGCAGAATTGATTTTCGGAACGGATGCGAAGTTGCAATCAGTAGACCCTTTTTTGTTTAATGTTTATGAATTGAGAAATTATTCATTATTATGCAAAATGATAGTTGTAATAGGCTATAGTTTCAATGATTCTCACATCAATGGGCTTTTAGGACAGGCATTGAGAGCTTCCAATCGAAAATTACTCGTGGTAGACAATAAAGATGAGTACATTGATTATATACTTTCAAAATTGCAGCTCAGTAATAATGATCACAAGTCACAGATTGTATACAAGAAAATGAGTGCAAAAGAATTTTTAGAAAATGAGTTGACAAAAGAAAAAATGGAAGAGCTTATACCTGATGATGATGCTGTTTTTTAAATACTCAATCCATTTCAGGATGAATTGGCTTTATTCATTATATTAATCACTACTAATCTTTCCCCAAAGGAGTAACTATGTCCAATCAAAAACTCGAACTCACCTGGATTGGCAAGAATGAGCAACCTCGGCTGGAACCCCGGATTCTCATCGAAGACCCGTTGAAATCATACCAAAATAAAGTATGAAAGTAATAAATATCGTGTTCTTGATATTAGGGGAATAATGAAAATCATTTTAAGCCGAAAAGGATTTGATACCGCTACCGGAGGTAAACCAAGTCCTATCTTGGATAATAAATTTATCTCATTACCCATTCCCGAAACGGGAAGCGGCATCTTTTATCGAGATTTAATAGTTTCAGAAGGATTTACTTATGAGCAATTGATGCATGATCTTTCCATTACCGACTTTCAGGAAGCCCACCAAGATCCGGATCTACGTTCATCAATGAGCAGTCGCCATCCCGATTGGCAGCCTCTTTTTGGACAAAATGGTAGCGCACAAGGACTATTAAATAATAGTAAAGTGGAGACGGGCGATCTCTTTTTGTTTTTTGGTTATTTTAAAAAAGCCCGAAGAACAGATAATGGGGTTCGTTATATTCATAACTCCAAAAAAATTCATGCTATCTTCGGTTATCTTCAGGTTGAACGAATTATCGATATCTCAACCGAGTCAATTTTACCTTGGATTGCATACCATCCACATGTTGCTTTAAAAACAAAATATCAAGGGCAACGAAATGTTTTATATGTCGCTAAAAAGAATCTCAGTTTTAATCCGAAACTACCCGGGGCTGGATGTTTTGAATATCATAAAAAATTGGTTCTTACTGCGGAAAGGGGAAATATGAGCGACTGGGAGTTGCCATGTTGTTTTCGAAACGAGGAGAAGAATTTCAATATCGGTGTAAAGATAAGACCATTAGAAAACGGTAATCTTCATGTACAGACAAGGGGACAAGGGCAAGAAATATTTATCAGCAGTAAGCCGGAAATTGTCGAATGGGCGCAAGATTTAATTTCTAAATCTAAGATATTTTTTTAAAGTCAATCTAACCTTCACACCCACTTCACAAACACCGTCTCCAGCGTCCATCTCCAGCAATCGGTGTCCAGATAAACCTGATAAATGGTATCATTTTCATGGGATAACCTGAAAAAGATCCTTTTCCCTTCACCGTACCGGATCTCCCATGAAGAAAGGACTACAAGGTCCTTTATCCTCTGGCCCCGATGCAAAAAAACCAGCGGCTTAATTTTGCCGTTCTTAAAAGCGGCAATCACATCGATGTCATCATTTACTTTCTGGACCTGCATGACTTCACCCGAACGTTTGTTTGGATTAATTATAACACCGCTCGGAATAAAAAGACATCTAGAATATTAGGTAAAATCTAGAAAAAAACACAAGAGTTATTAAAAAAATTCCTCTTCGAGATGCAAGAGGAATTAGATTATTTAGACTACAAAGAGTTGTGGTTACCATGTTTCAAAGTGTAAAATATGAGTGTGTAAAATCATTATTATGCCCTTTGCCCTTTACCCTTTTAACTTGTCATTACCGACGAGGGATCTGGTTTAGACTCACTCAATCGGCAAACTCTTTTACCTCTCTCAAACAATCCCCACAAACTTTCTTCCCCTTAATATCCGTTAACCCTTCCATATTGCCGCAAAACAAACAACCGGCATAATACTTCCGAAGCACTATCATTTTATCGTCCACCAAAATCTCCAAGGGATCTCCTCTGCCTATTCCCAACATCTGGCGTAATTCGACCGGGAAAACCACTCTTCCCAAGTGATCAAATTTCCTAACGATTCCAATTGATTTCAAAATGCCTCACCTTCGCCTAATAAATATAGATTAGTCCTATTATAACATCCACCCGCTGAAATTCATAACCAAACATTGACAGACAGCCTGATCAAGACTGATCGGGTATCGGGCGGGGTGAGGCGTGGTGTCACTTTTTCAAATGATATTCCTCGGCCAATTTGGTAAAGGCCGGGAAGGAATTAACGATGGTTTTCTCGGAGACGCAATAGGCGATCCGGAAATAACCGGGGGCGCCGAAACCGCTCCCCGGCACCAGCAGCAGATTGTACTTGACCGCCGATTGGATAAAGGCTACATCATCCGGGATCGGGCTCTTGGGGAAGAAATAGAAAGCGCCTTGAGGCTTGACAACTTCAAAACCGATGGATGTCAAATGATTGTAAAATAAATCGCGGCGTTTTTGGTAAATCTCGACTCCAACCGCTTTCCCTTGTAAAGTGGTGATTAGGTGCTGCATCAAAGCCGGGGCGTTGACGAAACCCAGCACCCGGTTGGCGTAAACCAGCGCGTCAAAGAGGAGTCCCGCTTCGGGGTTATTGGGATTGACCGCCACATAACCGATGCGTTCGCCGGGGATGGCCAGGTCCTTACTGTGGGAAGTCACCAACAGGCTGTGGGGGAATATTTTCAAGATCGAAGGCACGGTCAGTCCATCGTAGACCAATCCGGCGTATGGTTCGTCCGATACTAGATAGATGGTCTTCCCTAACTCCGCTTCTTTTTTAGCGATCAGTCGGGCCAATTCGTGAAGGCTTGCTTCGCTATAAATGACCCCGGTGGGGTTGTTGGGAGAATTGATTAAAATAGCTTTCGTGTTGGAATTGATCGCGGCCTCGATGTTAGCCAAATCCAGCTGAAAATCGGACTGGGACCGGACTACCACCAGTTTTCCTTGGTGGTTACCCACATATGAGCCGTACTCCACGAAATAAGGAGCGCTGACGATGACTTCCTCGCCGGGGTCCAGCAAGGCCTTGAAGACAACGTTAAGCCCGCCGCCGGCGCCGACAGTCATCAGCACGTGGTTGGCGGAAAGGTTGAGGCCGGAGATGCGGTTAAGGTGTTCGGCCACGGCTTGGCGGGTCTCGGGGTATCCGGCATTGTTCATATAATGGTGCATGCCGGGAATGGGGTTTTCGGCCAGTTCTCGAAGCTTGGCTTTAAATTCCGCCGGCGGCTCCAGATCAGGGTTGCCGAGGGTAAAGTCATAGACATTTTCCGGGCCGTAGATTTTGCTCAAGCGGCCCCCTTCCTCAAACATTTTACGGATCCAGGAAGAGCGGGAAAGGGAGTCTTTTATCTTTAGGGAAATGGACATTTTTTAATCCTCCTTGGTTAGTTAATAGGCGCGAGGCACGAGGCCGGGGCACATGAAAGGATGAAAAGATGTAAGTCACCGGAACCGCTAATGAACGCTAATAAACGCGAATAAAACCTTAAGATACAAGCGATTAATTAGCATTAATTCGCATGTATTAGCGGATCTTTAATCGGCGTATTACTTTTTAAGTAGTACCTTCCTGTTGAAATTTAAACTACAGTAATAGGTTAAGATTAATACATGTAATTATAATCAAATTGTCTGTTAATTTCAACCAATAATTGAAAGTGATTATATTAAGAGGGGTCTTAACGATTAAGAATTTTTATTGCATAAGTTATTCATAATTTTTAAGCTTTCATAACTCATGCCTCATGCCTCGTGCCTCATATCCATTCCTTTTGGATGAAATTCCCCCACTTTACAGAAGGGGCAAGATCGAGTATAATAATTTGTGCGTGACGTGCCGAAGTGGTGGAACTGGCAGACGCGCTGTGTTCAGGGCGCAGTGTCCTTACGGGCGTGCGGGTTCAAATCCCGCCTTCGGCACCATAATAATGGAAAAGCTTAACCTCCGTTGTTTGACGGGGGTTTTTGTTTTAGTGGGGTGTTTACTACTCAGAGCCTTTTATATGGAGGCTCCTTTTTTGTCTCTTCCAGCACGATAATAAAAGAAATAAATTACATGGGTTTCAGCATGATGTTTGGAAGTCTACCTGCTATCACCCTAAAAAATTTATATTGCAAATGTAAAAATTTGTCTATATAATATATTTATAATATCCAATTTCTGGTTTTACTTCTTTTATTTTGCATCGTTCACCTTCCGCAGAGTATTAGAATCCTCACTTCTTATTCCAAGTTACAACATGGAAATCGATAGTCA
>JBLNDC010000420.1:0-3282 GCA_050261255.1 Bacteroidota bacterium | reverse complement strand
ATAAGGATCGGTCACAATGAAGGCTTTCTTCCCTTTCATTTTGGAGAGATAATGGAGGGAACCGTATTCGAAGTAAATCTTTTGGGGTATTTTGAACCATTTCATCCGGTCTTTCCTGATGGCCACCCGTTTGATGTTGATCAGATTATCGACGCTGACATTGTCCGTGGTTGAATTCCGCCCCATCGAGCCGCAGCCCAGGGTGAGCGAGGGAGTGTTGGTATTATACAAGTCGCCGATGGCCCCGTGGGACGAAGGGGAATTGACCAACAGCCGGCCGGTCCGGACCTGTCGGGCAAATTCGGCCACTATTTGCTGGTTTTCGGAATGGATCACCGCCGAATGGCCCAGCCCCCCGAATTCCGTCATTTGCCGGCAGCGTTCGATCCCCTCATGGTAGTCTGATACAAGGTAACAGGCTAAAATCGGGCTGAGCTTCTCCCGGGAGAGGGGATACTCCGGCCCCACCCCCTCCAACTCAGCCACTAAGATTTTGGTATCGGGCGGGACCTGAATCCCGGCCATCTCCGCGATCCTGGTCGCCGGCTGCCCGACCACCGCGGGGCTCATCGCCATCCTTCTATCATCGATGGCCACTTTGGATACGGATTCGATCTCCTCGGGTTTCAGGAAGTAGCAGCCGTACTCCAGCATAATTCCTTTGACCTCCTCCGCCACCTCCCGGTCGATGATGACCGCTTGTTCAGAGGCGCAGATCATCCCGTTGTCAAAGGTTTTGCTTAAGATGATATCCGCTACGGCCCGCCGCAGGTTGGCGCTTTTTTCGATATAGGCCGGGACATTGCCCGGCCCCACTCCCAAGGCCGGCTTGCCGCTGGAATAAGCGGACTCGACCATCCCCGAGCCTCCGGTGGCCAGCACCATACTGACTCCGGGGTGCTTCATCAACAGGTTGGTGGCTTCCACCGACGGTTCCTCGATCCAGCCGATGGCCCCTTCCGGGGCGCCGGCGTCCAGGGCGGCCTCGAGCATCACTTGGGCCGCGGCGATGCTGGAACGGATCGATTTGGGATGGAAGCTGAAGATGATCGAGTTCCGGGTTTTCACGGCGATCAGGCATTTAAACATCGTAGTCGAGGTGGGATTGGTCACCGGCGTCACTCCGGCGATGATCCCGATGGGCTCGGCCACTTTCAGATAGCCTTCCTCATGGTTTTCCTCGATGACCCCGACAGTCTTTTCATTTTTGATATCGTGATAGACATATTCGGTAGCGAAAAGGTTCTTGGTGATCTTGTCCTCATAGACTCCCATCCCGGTCTCTTCATGGGCCAGCCGGGCCAGGTCCATATGTTTGGCGATCCCCGCCAAAGCCATCGCCTTAACTATGGCGTCGATCTTCTCTTGGTTATACTCCATATATTTCAGTTGGGCTTGGCTTGCTTTTTGAACCAATTCATCGATGGCCTGCCGGATGCGATCGGTATTGACCGCCGGCGATCCCGCCTCTTTTGTCGTTTGGGCCATAATTAACCTCCTTCATGCTTTCTTTAGGCCGCTTTGACTTTTAGTCGACGGTTATAATCTCTCCGTAATCCGGCGGGTTTATTAAAGGGTTTTTACAAATGAATTATGGGGTAGATGAAAAATGAGATTGGAATTCCTGAGCTGAATTTATGAGGATTAAACGGATTAGAAAAAGAAATAACATGAAGAACGAGAAAAAAACTTTTTGAGACCAAATTTTCAAAATACATTAGTTGAAAAATCCGATTACTGCCAAATCAACGAATTACCATAAATCTTTCCCACTATCGCTGATTTTGATAGAGGTCTCCTTTATTCAACGTAACCCATTCATCCCCCTGTTCCCCTTTGACCGGGCGGTTTAATGATAACCATTCCCTAAGCTGGGGCAGGTCAAAATGATTGTTGGCGATTTCATAGGTATTAAAACGGTTACCGGACTTTCCAGGCGTTTGATGCCATGGGAAGGTTTCACCCAAGGTATTCCAACGGAAAAAGCATTCTATTGCCTCTTTTAAAGTAGCCCCTTTGGTGGTCGGCTGATTCCAATAATCATACCCTGCATACCTAAGTATCTCTAAACTCTGGACCATGGTGGTAAAAGCGTAGGCGGTATAGGTAATTCCGCTAGAGCCACTGTTACGGACCACTTCATGGGGGAGATAGGTTCCGCGCTGATCTTGTTTGATCTTCCAATTACCCTTAAAATAATTCTTTAAGCTACTATGCCCCGAGTTTAATAGCCGTTCATCTTCAAAGGCGACCGCTGCCGCTAAGACCCCTAACATTCCGGCGTCCTTCCAATTGTTATCGCGGGTGCGCATCACTTCGGCGGTATGGATCAGGCATTTTTTACGCCACCATAATTCAAAGTCCTTGCGCTGGGTTGCGCTCCACCCCGGATAATCATGGAGCAGGTCGGCCGCATATAACATTGGGGTAAAATAGGAACCCAATTGTAATCCGGCGTCCTTACCGGTAAAAAAAACCTCCCGATCGGCCCAAGCGTTTAGGACCGCTATGGCTTGATCCGCATATCTAGGTTCCCTGGTATATTGATAAGCCAAAGCGTTGGTGTAAGCTGCATGGGCATTCTGCCACAAGAAAGCCCGAACTTCACTGCGATTGCTATTGGCTTCGTATCCCCCCATAATATTTATTGTTTTCGGAGGATTAGCTACGAAACCCTGAATCCGGTCTGCCTCAGCCAGGAGCTGATTGAAGGCGGAATATTGCGGTTCTATTTTTTGGGCGATCCGCTCTTGAACGATCTTTGATTCACTAAGGTTGATCACAGTCATCGGATGAGTAAAGCTGAATTTTCCTTTGGAACACTCTAGCTCCGGAGAAGAAGTAAAAAGAAATAATAAGGATATGATAATTAAAAAGCAGGTTAAACGGAGTAATTTGTTAATAAACAATCGCCTCTTTCCCATTTCGATAGTACAAAGATCATTCTAGCAACAGGTGGGCGTCGGGTGTAGAAAACGAAGCTACTATTTGATTAACGTTCTTCGGATTCACCCCTAAGTCCAACTTAATCTCTAATGATCTAATTTGCCCAAAATCAGTAGGGAAGGAAGCCGTACATATTATCATAACCTACCGATTTTCTGTAGGCTTGTATTATCCAGATGTCAATCACCTTAAAACATTCCAGATGATCACTACACCTAACAATAAAATATTGAGTCCCCAGATCAATCTCAATCTTTTCCTCATTAGGGCGTTCATTTTTTCCGCCTCAACCGCAATCCGTTCCGACGTTAACTTCAAATCATGCTCCAGAGCCTT
>JBLNDC010000419.1:0-4206 GCA_050261255.1 Bacteroidota bacterium | reverse complement strand
GGCGAGATATACCGTCAAAGCGCCGGCGATCATATTAATCGCTGTTCCGCTAATTACTTGGTTGGCGTTCAAATTGATACAAGCGAAGGCATGCAGAAGCGAAAAGAGAGCCCCGGCAATTAAAGCCGCAATAAGTCCAACCCATACCGCGCTTTCAGGCATAAAGACCTCTAATTTGGCGATCACCAGGGCGCTGGTGAAAAAGCCAACCACCATTAAGCCTTCCAAACCAATATTGACCACTCCGCTCCGTTCGCTAAAAAGGCCGCCCAAAGCCGTGATCAGTAATGGAACGGTAAATGCAATGGCATATGGGAATACTTGGACCATTAAGTCCCACATTACCGCGCACCTCCGATTCGCTCATTATTTTCTTCCACATTTATTTCCAGTGCATTAACACTTAGTCTTTTTCGCTTGGTAACTCTCTCCCAAAGCCTTTCGATCAGAACAGCCGCAGCGGAAAAATAAATAATGGTTGCAATAATTGTATCGGCGATCTCCGGTGGTATCTTAGTCATCGCATTCATAAATCCCTTACCCGAATGGAGCATTCCGAAAAAGATCGCCGATACAAACACTCCCCAAGGCGAGTTGACCCCGAGTAAAGAAACGGCGATCCCATCGATACCTTGAGAAGGCATTACCCCAATTTGCATATTTGATGCATACCCCACATAAAAGACAGCCCCCCCCAAACCGGCCAAGGCTCCGGAGATCAACATCGATAGAATGATGTTCCGCTCGGCGTTTATTCCGGCATATTCCGAAGCATGGCGGTTAAAGCCGACTGCTTTCAGTTCATAGCCGCAGACGGTGCGATTGAGTAGAAAAGCGATCATCATTACCGCTATTATTGCTAAGAAAAAACCGAGATTGATATAGGAGCCGTTAAAAAGTTCCGTCAGCCAGTCAACCTTCAAGGAAGCCGCATCCGGTATCTTCCGGGATTCCGTCTCCAAATAGGCTCCTTTAAAATATCCCGGAATGATATAATAAATGGTCCAATAAGCAATCCAATTCATCATAATGGAAGCTACGACCTCGTGCACATTAAAAAGGGCTTTTAAAAAACCGGGAACCAAACCCCAAACGGCTCCCCCTAAAGTAGCCGCTATCACTACTAACGGTAACAAAAACAATTTCGGCAGATCCAAAGTCAAACCCACTGCTGTGGCAGCCAACCCTCCGATCAGCATTTGCCCGGCAGCGCCGATATTAAACAGCCCGGTTTTAAAGGCGAAAGCAACCGATAAACCGGTCAGAATCAGTGGAGTTGCCGTAGCTAAGGTGTTACCGAACCGTTCGGCGTTCATCATCCCGCCTCGTACAAGGTAAAGATACCCTTGAAGCGGATTGTTTCCGGCTAAGGCCATAAAGAGCGCTCCGGCCAGTAAGCCGAGGAATACGGCCATCAACGCCACCGCACATTCCTTATTGATTTTCATCTGTGCTCCCCTCGCTTCACTCCAGCCATCATTAAACCGATTTCATTCTCATTGGTAGTTGCCGCATCGACTAAACCCACCAGTTCGCCATTGTTAATCACAGCGATCCGGTCGGAGAGATTTAAGATTTCATCAAGCTCCAATGATACCAGGAGGACAGCTTTCCCCTTGTTTCTTTGTTCCACTAAGCGTTTGTGAATGTATTCAATAGCCCCCACATCCAGGCCTCGAGTCGGTTGAACCGCTATTAATAATTCGGGATTGAGGTCGATCTCCCGGCCAACGATGGCTTTTTGCTGATTTCCTCCTGACAATGAACGGGCCTTGGACTCACTCGCCTGGCTGGCCCGGACATCGAACTCCGCCATTACCTTTTCAGCGTGATGCCGAATGGATTCCCTGTTTAACAAGGCCTTTTTGGAGTAAGGTTCCTGGTAATACGACTTCAGAATTAAGTTTTCCTCAACCGAATAATCCAGAATTAAGCCGTGTTTGTGCCGGTCTTCGGGGATATAAGCTATACCGGAGCGAATCCTGTCCCGGACCGGCAGCTTGGTGATTTCCGTCGCTTTCAAATAGACTTGGCCTGACTCAGCTTTGCGAAGACCGGTTATCGCTTCAACCAATTCCGTCTGACCGTTTCCTTCCACGCCGGCAATACCGACAATCTCCCCGGACCGCACTTCCAGCGAAAAATCCTTTAACCCGATAATTTTACGGTTATTTCGCGCCGTCAGATTTTGGACCTTTAAAATGACCGGCCCCGGTTCCTGTTTTTTCTTAACCACTCTAAAAGTGACTTCCCGACCGACCATCATCTCCGCCATTTGAGCCTCGGTTGTAGCCCCGACCTCCACCGTATCAATCAGCTTACCCCTGCGAATGATCGTGCAACGGTCGGCAATGGCTTTGATCTCCTTCAATTTATGAGTGATTAAGATAATCGATTTCCCTTCGGAGATCAGATTACGCATGATTTTCATCAATTCCTGAATTTCTTGAGGTGTTAGTACCGACGTCGGCTCATCAAAGATGAGGACTTCCGCGTTACGATACAACATTTTCAAGATTTCGACACGTTGTTGCATCCCCACTGAGATATCCTCAATCTTGGCGTACGGTTCCACATTGAGCCCGTACCGTTCCGACAAATCCCTAATTCTTGCTGCCGCGGCCTTGAGCTGAACCGTCAAACCGTGTTTCGGCTCCAACCCTAGGATTATATTTTCAGTGACTGAAAAGTTATGGACCAACTTGAAATGCTGGTGTACCATTCCGATACCCAGATCATTAGCGATATTGGGGTTGGAGATATTTACTTCCTGGCCGCGGATTTTGATACTACCCCGATCCGGTTGATAAAGTCCGAATAAAATACTCATAAGCGTAGATTTACCGGCGCCGTTTTCACCCAATAAAGCATGGACTTCACCTTGCTTTACCTGAAGGGTGATATCGTCGTTGGCCACGATGCCGGGAAATTCCTTACGAATATTCAGCATTTCCACGACATAATTCATCTAATCGTCTCCTTGTCCATAGTCCAATTAGAAAGGCATGAGGCAAAAGTTTTCCTGACCGAGCCACGTAACCCAAATTATTGCTTTTTATCCAATTATATATATTATAATATATCCCGGCACTTTTCAAAAGAAAAAAAGAAACTGTCCCGAAATAAACCCGAAGTTTATCCGCGACAGCTCCTATTTGGAAATACGATCGAGATTGGTCAAGCAACCTCTTGCCTATTGCCTCATACCTCTTGCCGGAATTATTTTATTAAGTTTCCTTGTTGATCGGAAACTACAATCTCACCTGATTGAAGTTTTCCATATATTTCAGCTACTTTCTCCTGCACTTCCTCACTGAGGTTGGGGTTTTCCGCTGGAATACCGACCCCATTGTTTTCAGCATTAAAGGTTAAAGTCTCTCCACCGGGAAATTCCCCGTCTTTTTCCGCTTTAATCATATCATAAGAAGCCTGCTCAATCTTTTTCATAGCCGAGGTTAAGATGATGGATTTATCGCCGTCGTAGATCCCTTCTGAGTACTGGTCGACATCGACACCGATCACCCAAACTTTCTGTCCGGATTTGGCCCTGGTCTTAGCTTCGTTGATAGCTCCGATACCGACTCCGCCCGCAGCGCAGAAAATAGCTTTTACACCTTTATCATACATTTTAGCGGCAAGTTGTTGGCCGGCGGCTACATTGTCAAAGGAACCTTGGTAAACAACGTTTTCCGGTTTAACCTTGATTTTAGTTCCTAGATTTTCATTGGCATATTTAATTCCCTGTTGGAAACCCCAATTGAACTTTTGCACCGCCGGAATTTCCATCCCGCCGATGAAACCAACTTCACATTCTTTGAGTTCCAAAGCAGCAGCGACTCCCGCTAAAAAACCCGATTCATGCTCGGCAAAGAAAATGGACACCGTGTTCTCTTTCACTACCGGTTTAAAGTCACCGGCATGGGGGTTCCCGTCAATCAAAACGAATTTGGCATCTTCATACTTATCTTGAGCTTGGAAGATGGCTGTTTCAAATTTGAACCCGGGACAGACGATGAATTTAAATCCGGCGTCATAGAGATTGCCGATTTCCTTAACATAGTCGGCTTCCGTCGTTCCGCTGGGTTTTAAATATTTCGTCTCAAGTTTAAATTCCTCGCCGGCGCGGAGGACACCTTCCCAAGTTCCTTGGTTAAAGGACTTATCATCGATTGTGCCTGCGTCGGTTACCATCCCGACTTTGAGTTT
>JBLNDC010000418.1:0-2796 GCA_050261255.1 Bacteroidota bacterium | reverse complement strand
AATTAGAGTTAGATACTATTGATAATATCGCGGATAACCGTAAAGTGCTATATTACATAGAGCAGAGTGATTCATTTAATCCTTTTCTATCTCTTCAATCGTATAACAATGTAACAGAACGTTATCAGGAACAAGATCAAGACAAACTTTTGGGCTTTGCTTTTAAGGTTAATACCAACTCCAATGTGATTTGGCTTTATCAACACGCTTACCAGGTAAGGTTGGTAAAACGAAGCAAAAATTTATATGCTATGCTTAATGGTACTACATATGTACCACTTGATAGGGATGTTCTAAAATTCGATTCAAGAATTGATATAATTATTATTGGAAATAAGATTATTACAGGAAATCTTGAACTTTTACAAAAAGAATTTGGCTTTCAAAAATATGTCCGGAGCGAAGCACAAAAAGTAATTTCGGCTATTGCTACCTTGGGTATTGTATCCGATACAGCAAAAATTCTACAATTTGAAAGTAAAGACAAATTGACAAATGCAAAGAAACTTCTAAAAGTCAAGAATTCAGCAGTCCTTAAAATTCCAAAGGAAATGCTAATACCTAAAATAAAAGCTCATCCTCGATATAAAGATAAGTTTAAATTTGAAAATGAGCAAATTGTTATTGCAACGCTAAAAGATGTAACAGAATTATTAAAAATGATGGATGATGATATTTTGCGCTCTGATTTAACTGGTCAAGAATATAACAGCACTGCTAAACAAATACTTGATCCAATACCAGTACCGGAACAATAATAATCTCAATTTTAAGGATAACGAGTGTTCGACGCTGATTGAGATGATGAGATCCAGTTCATTCACATTGACGCTCAAGCAGTGGATCGCAAAGACCGGCGCGATGGGAATTACATCGAAACAGGGCAAAAATGGCGGTACCTATGCGCACCCAGATATTGCTTGCGAGTTTAATATATGGCTCAATCCGGCATTCAGACTGGACGTTATTAAGAAGTTTCGAGCTGGTAGCAATATTGATTCGTGTAGTTGAGCTTCATAAAGTTATGGATTCTTGAACAATTCAGGGACTTTCCACTTTTCACTTATGTGGAGCAATTTCTTAATTTTACACGACAAAGAGCTTAAAATTATAATATGTTTCCGACGCAGAATATTGTATTATTCGCGCAGTGGATGTATAATAAAATATACAGAGTTTTCCTGTGAATGGATTACAATACAGCAAGAGAAGCGTCAAAGCTATGGGAAATTACTCAGCGCAGGGTTCTGGTGCTCTGCACATAGGGGAAAGTCCCTCGGTACCGTCCGTTTCGGTAATAATTGGGCGATCCCAAAGAAAGCTATTAAGCCCAGTGACGTTAGGTACAAGAAGAATGCTAAACCGAAATAATAATGGTTAATAATGGGAACTGGAACGGGTTCGTATAAGGCGAATAGTGAGAAGTTCGATCTAGAGGGATGAATATGAAGTACTTTTCAACTAATTTGAGTGGTCGGGTAAGAAATTTCTCTTTACCAAAAAATCGTCCGCTCATTCCACTTTATGAAGCTATAGTAAATTCAATTAACGCAATAGAAGAACGACATAAGAGTGATTCAAATTTTATTTTAGGGAAAATCAGCATAGAGATTTTACGGCAGAGAACTCTTTTTGACGAATCGGATACAACCACTGTTGAAGGTTTCGTAATAACTGATAATGGTATTGGCTTCACAGAAGCTAATATGCAATCCTTTATGGAATCAGATTCCGCATACAAGGCTGAAATAGGAGGTAAAGGCGTCGGTCGCTTTGCTTGGTTAAAAGCGTTTTCTAAAGTTGATATTTCAAGTATATATAGTGAAAATGGTGTTTTTCAAAAGCGAGAGTTTGAATTCAGTATTGAGAAGCAAGGCATAGAAGATAAACTGGAAGAATGCCCAAATGCAACAGATAATAAAACAGTTGTGACATTATCATCATATATAAAGGACTATGAACGATATGTCCCGAAACAAATTGATACTATTGCAATGCGCATTGTGCAGCATTGTTTGGTTTATTTTATCAGTGAGCACTGCCCAGAAATAGTCATTTTTGACTCAAATGATAGTCTAAGTTTAAATGCTCTTTTTCGAGAGAAGTTCAAAACAGAGGATAATGTTTCTCATATATCTGTTGAAGGAATAGATTTTGAATTACTCAATGTGAAGATTGAGGATAGGGCATTCAATAACGGTAACAGACTGTATCTTTGCGCAAATGGCAGGCTAGTGGACAGTAGGGATCTCGAAGGATATATCGTCGATCTTGATAAGCAGATATATGAACGCAATGGATTTTGGTATTTAGGTGTACTGACGAGCAAATATTTCGACAATAACGTTGATATGAATCGTTTGTCATTTAGCATTCCGGAAACCAGTGGCCCTTTGCATCTAGATATCTCTATGGATCAAATAATCAAGGAAGTATGTAATGATGTCAGACAATACCTCGCTGAGTATTTGGCGCAAATAAAAGCCGAGAAGGATAAACGTATTGTTGATTTTACAACAGATAAAGCCCCTCAGTATCGGCATTTGTTGCATTATATGGCTTCCGACATTGAAGCGATTAAGCCGGGAATAACAGATGAAAAATTGGAAGATGAGCTTTTTTTTCTTAAACGCAAATTTGAAAATGAAACAAAAACTGAATGCAATGGACTAATGGAGAAGCTAAAAAATGGAGCTATTACCAGCGATGAGTATCAATTAGCTTTTGAAAAAGAAATTAAAAAGATAAGTGACGCCAACCGGGCTGCCTTGGCAGACTATATCGTTCATCGAAGAA
>JBLNDC010000417.1:0-3104 GCA_050261255.1 Bacteroidota bacterium | reverse complement strand
TCGCATCTTCCGGATTGGGAATGTGATTGGGAAAAGAACCATCGGGTTCAAGAAATTGGCTTCCGGTGGTATCCGCCCCCAAATGTTTCAATACTTTATCGACAAAAAATCCTGCAGCGCCGTTCCCGGCGTCTACGATGATTTTGAATCCGGTTAACGGTTGGTTGTAATTGCCGGGGTGATTGATTCCTTTACAAATCCGTTCTTTCAGGAGGTTCGAGTATGAAGAAATCAAGTCGATCTCCGTCAAGGAACCGGAGCCGGTGGGGGATAAACTTTCAATTGCTGCAGCTTCAGTTAATATCGCATGAATTTCGTTCTTTTCCAAGCCACCTTTGTCGGTAAAAAATTTCAAACCATTCCGGTTAAACGGTAAATGGCTGGCTGTGATCATGATTGCGCCGTCGTACCGGAACTCCGGCATCACGGTTGACATATACATCGCGGGGGTTGATGCCAGACCACAATCAAAGACATTACAACCCGACCGGGTTAAACCCAGAATTGCAGCTTGTTTGAGGGTTGGAGCCGAAAGTCTGGAATCATGACCTACCGCGACCCGTAACTCATGCAGCGGTATGTTTTTGCATTTGGCGAGCCAGGATCCGAAAGCCGCGGTAATAGCCTGAACCGCTTCGGGAGTTAAATTTACATCTTCCCCTTCAATGCCCGGTAGGGCAATACCCCGGATATCACTGCCGTTTTGTAACCTTTCCCAGTTATCCATTATCAAGTCGACCTCCGATAATTGACGACTTCAGCCGTAGAGGATGATACTTTTCCCCGGTTAATCTTCCATATATTCATATATAGAATAACATATCCAAAGTAAGAGTAAATGGATCCTGAGAAAAGTTCAGTATTATTTTGTAGGATAGATATTCGCTCAAGTAATTACAGGCCATGTAGAGCTGTTATAAAGTTACCAACTAAATCTCTCTAGCAGGGATTCAATATTTGAAACAGAATATTAACATTAGTCAAGTTCTTGCTATTAGAAAGGGAACTGGATGTCACAGCGTTATTATCATTTACTCGTGATAGTTCTGATTGTTTTTGCATATGTAGCGGCATTTATGCAATTCCAATCCCAAATTGCCTTTATGCGGCTTCCACCGGAATGGCATGGCCAATTTTATCTTCTTTTAATTATTTCATTTATTTTCACGGTTATTCTGCCTTTTTGTAAAAGGAATCCCTTTATTTGGTTGCTCTTAATTTTTCAGAGCGTGTTATGTATCGTGATTAGCCTTCCTATGGGAGGATATCTCGGTGTGGAATTGACTCTATCCACCGCATTGATTATTGAGGCCTTTGAATACACGACAATATGGGGTGGAATTGGTTTTTCATCAGGCTTAATAGGGATTATGCTGGGAGTGGAATATCTACCGATCACTGCCTGGGGGGTAAATCTTCCCACACCCCCCGCCCCTTTCGGCATATATGGACTGATGGTTATCGTCTTTAATATCGTCATTCGGTATCAGCGGGATAATCAAATTCCGGCTGCCGAAATAAGGCAAATGTATCAGGCAACCATAGTCCAATTAAGCCAGGTCAATTTGCAGTTGCAGGAATATGCGGCAACGGTTGAGCAAGAAACACTCATCAATGAAAGAAAACGTTTGGCCCGGGAGATTCATGATACTTTGGCTTATACGTTGACTAATTTAGTGATGATGCTGGAAGCCGCCAAATTTTTATCGAAACAAAGCAGTAATGATATTGGTGAGCACTTGGAGCGGGCTCGTCTCCAGGCTAGTGACGGGTTAATGGAAGTACATCGGGCCTTACAGGCCTTACGCCCGGTTCAAATGAATGAAGCGAGCGGATTATCGGCAATTCAACGTTTAGTCGGTGCTTTTACAAAGGCGACCCAATTAGAGGTTTCGTTGGATCTCGGCAATGCTCCGTTAAATTTCGGAGAAGAAGCGGATTTAGTTATCTACCGGTTGGTCCAGGAAGGAATCACTAACGCCTTACGCCACGGACATGCAACCCGGATCGCCATCACATTCTCTGTGGTTGAAAATAGAGTTCATATTCAGATCAAGGATAATGGAATTGGATCCGATGGCGTAAAAGAAGGTTATGGTCTTTCCGGTATGAGGGAACGAATCGAACGGTTAGGTGGAAAACTTGAAATATCCGGTTCTTCAGGTCATGGTTTTAGACTTTTGGCGACAATACCCATCTGAAGGAGTAAAGTATGGAGAAGATTAAGGTGCTGTTGGTAGATGATCAACTTCTTTTTGTGGAGAGTCTCCGGGTTGTTCTGGAACAGACAGCCGCCGATATTGTCGTAGTGGGGGTGGCTGCGGATGGTCGCGCAGCGATTCAAAAGACCTCGGCGCTGCAACCGGATGTAATCCTGATGGATGTGCGCATGCCCGAGTTGAACGGGGTGGAAGCCACCCGGTTAATTCTGGACAAGTTTCCGGAGACCCGGGTTTTAATGCTGACAACTTTCGACGACGATGAATATGTTATCGAGGCTTTAAATGATGGGGCTGTAGGATACCTATTGAAGAACGTCCCACCGGGAGAACTGGTTACGGCGATTCGTGCAGTACACGAAGGCAGTGTTCTGATCGCTCCGAAAGTTGCTACCAAACTACTAAAAAAACTAACCAGTCCCCTTGAAAATAAACCGGCCTCCGAGGCCGGGGAGACTCCCCCCGGCTGGCTGGGTGAGTTAAGCAATAGAGAAAAGGAGATTTTGAGTTTAATCGCTCAAGGATATGATAATAAGGAGATTGCCAAAAGGCTCTATATCGGGGAACAGACGGTTCGTAATTATGTAAGTATAATTTATTGCAAATTAGGAGTCAGAGATCGGGTACTAGTATCCAAGATGGCCAGTAAAGCCGGTTTGTGTTAACTCACAATGTGAATGCCGTGTCCAGAAGCTCCGGTGGCTCATACAGCTACCGGATTTTTTATGCCTATCGGGGAGGATTGTGACAAGTAATAGTATTATTGTAACAAGACAAATCCACAGAGAGATGGTATTTTTAAAGAAAAGGTTTTAACCAAAACGTAACAAATAAAATTCTAGAAAATCAAATGACACGGGGGTGGTGCATACCCAAAACACAGTC
>JBLNDC010000416.1:0-2673 GCA_050261255.1 Bacteroidota bacterium | reverse complement strand
ATACAAAGGTGGCGGCAATCCCCATACCGATGCCGTTAACTACCGCCAAACTAAGGGCCAGAGTCGGACACATTCCCAGAACCAAGCGGAAGGTCGGGTTTTCGTTAAAAATCCCGTTTTTGAGTGTTTTAAAAAACCCCATTCTTTCACCACCCAATAATTTTATTATGCTGAATCAATTTTAAAAACCGGTACTCCTATCTAGAAAATTGTTAATCCATGTCAATCATATTTTCATAATCTCAGGTGGTCAATTGGAAATTGACGTGGACGATTAGATATTCAAATTTGGTTCCGCCGGTACCGTATCTATTTTACCGCATTATCTTGTTCCAGTTGCCAGCGATAAAGATCAAAGACTTGATTGACACCGCGCAACACCGCACGTGAAGAAATCGTGGCCCCGGTGATAGCCTGAACTGCACCGCCATCTTTGGTAACCTTCAACTGTTCCCCGGCATTAGCCTGAGCAATCGCTTTTTGCTCGATAAAACCAGGGTCAGTTACGTTGGTGCCCAATCCGGGTGATTCTTTTTGATCAAGTACCATTACTTTTCCGATTTTTCCATCTACCTTGATTCCGATTAACATTACAATATTACTGCTATAACCGGGTGAAGCCACTTTACAGACCCAACCGACTTTGTTGCCTTGATTGGTCCCGATTTTAACATTTTGAATGTATGAAAACCGGGGTTGTTTAGCGATTGTTTCCATCAATTCGACATCTTCGGTAAAAGAATCCGCCTCCGCTAATACCTGTTGGTAAGCGCTGGCTTCGGATTGGGCCTTGAAGGCTTCAATCTTCGGTTTGGTAAATGAGTCCACCAACGCCAAGGTGCCTGCGGCTACCGCGGAGATGACCGCCAATACTATCATTAATCGCAAATAATCACGCACGGGACTTCACCTCCCCAAACCGGGCCGGAACGGTTAATTGATCAATCAAAGGAGTAACCGCATTCATGATTAAAATGGCATAACATACTCCTTCGGGGTAACCGCCAAAAATCCGAATCAACATAGTTAGGATGCCGCACCCGATCCCAAAGTAAATTCGGCCTTTTTTAGTCACCGGCGAGGTAACCCAGTCGGTGGCCATGAAAAAAGCGCCTAAAAATAAACCACCTGCTAAAAGCTGAAACATTGGATCTTTTTGAAAAACAAACGATAATATGATTACAGTCCCGAAATAAGCCCCGGGAATCCGCCAATCGATAATACCTTTATAAATGAGGTATAATCCGCCCAGCAACAGTAAAAATGCTGAAGTTTCACCCAATGAACCTGAGATATTGCCGAAAAACATATTCCAGTAAGGAACTTGCAAATTCATGCCTTGCAAAACATCCATTTTATCGAGATTCAGTAAGGTAGCGCCGGCAACGGCATCCACCTTATCGCCGGCCCAATTTAACGCCTTTGCCGGCCAAGACCAAGTGGTCATCGCCACCGGCCAAGAAGCCAACAAGAAAGCTCTTCCGATCAACGCCGGATTGAACGGATTATGCCCTAATCCCCCGAAGATATGCTTTCCAAGTCCGATGGAGACTATTGCGCCAATCACGATCATCCAAACGGGCAGTTCCGGAGTGACGGTCAAGGCTAATAACAAGCCGGTCAAAGCAGCGCTCCCGTCATTGACGGTTACTTGCTTTTTAAGGGCTTTTTGAATTATATATTCCGTAAGCACACAAGCAGCTATAGAAACTAAGACGAGACTTAAAGCTTTAAAACCATAATTCCAAAAGCTAAATAGGGTCGCCGGTAGCAATGCCAGAAAAACCATTTTCATCGCTTTCTCTGTCGATATTGCATCTTTAATATGCGGAGCCGGCGAAACCACTACTTGCGTCTCAAGCATTAAATCGCCCCCTCTTTTACAGTGAACAGTGAGAATTAAGATGTCATGTCATGTTATAAATAATAGTGTCGCTTTCCATGACATCATTAACCGATTGTCCAA
The DNA here is from genome assembly GCA_050261255.1 of Bacteroidota bacterium. Classification (GTDB taxonomy): domain Bacteria; phylum Bacillota; class UBA4882; order UBA8346; family UBA8346; genus JAAYHS01. Next base: position 707 of record JBLNDC010000416.1, on the reverse strand, counting down.
TCATTTTTAGTGATGGATAGATGGTTACTGTTTTTTCTTGGCTGCCGCAATTTTAGCTTTAGCGGTTTTGATATTTTGGACAATTGGACGGCGGCCCGGGCAAACAAAGGTACAAGAACCGCATTCGCGGCAATCCATAATTCCATATTTTTCGGCCATTGCCAGATCATCGGTCTCGATAGCGTTTGCTACAAAACAAGGCATCAGATTATAGGGACAAGCGTCAACACAACGGGCGCAACGGACACAAGGCGAATCTTCCAAAAGTTTGATTTCGCCCCGTTCTTGCACTAAGACACCGGAAGTTGTCTTGATTACCGGAAGGTCTAACCGGTATTGGGCCGGGCCGGTCATGGGTCCACCCAAAACGATCTTGCCGGGAGTACCGGTAAAGCCGTTGCAATAGTCAACCAGTTTATTAACTGAAGTACCCAATTTGACTCTTAAATTACGCGGGTTATTGACCGCTCCGGTAACTGTAACCACTCTGCTGATTAGAGGAATTCCTTCTTGAATAGCATCGGCCAAGGCGCAGGCGGTCGCAATATTATTAACAACTACGCCTACATCGACCGGCAGTCCACCCGCAGGAACCGTTTTGCGCGTAATCGCATTAATCAGCATTTTCTCTTCGCCTTGAGGGTATTTGACCTCTAACGGTACCACCTGAATCCGGGGATCAACGGCCGCTTCTCGAGTCAGGATTT
>JBLNDC010000415.1:0-5139 GCA_050261255.1 Bacteroidota bacterium | reverse complement strand
GTATCGAACGAGGATTTGACGGGACGGATCAAGGTAAACTCATCGGACATCTAATTTTAGGGGTAAATATGATTGAGCAGGCAATTTTCGATTTATTTGGAAACCGGGCCGAGGATTTGGGCGATCCGATCTTATTGAGCTTGGTCCATTTACTCGTTAGCCATCATGGTATAATGGAATGGGGCTCGCCGGTGGAACCCTTGACTTTGGAAGCCTGTATTCTCCATCACGCTGATAATATGGACGCTCAAATAGGGAAATTTTTGACGGTAATCCATAATCAGGATCAGGAGGCCTCTTGGTCGGCATTTGATCCTGGGTTGGGAAGGTCGATTTTTTTGAAAGGTTTATCAGGTAAAATAGAATCAAAGAATCTTTCGGAGGGAGCATAACCCATGGATGTGGCATGCGGAATTTTCATTTATTTGCTAACTTTAGTTGTAGGGTTTGTCTTTCAAAACTTTACCCGCTGGTCGCCTTGGGTTAATCTGGGGATTTCTTTCTTAATAATTTTTATGGTTCCGCCTGGCTGGAGCTTAGGGTTGATAAACGGGATTTGGGTTGCTTGCGCTTTTTTCACTTTCAATCCGGAACTGGATCGTCTCGAATTATTAAAGGGTTTTAGTTGGTTGAAAGTATTCTTAAGTTCGTTATGGGTTTTTGGAGGTTTTTTGTTAACTCTATGTCTACTCTGGAAGCTAAAGTTATCAGGATATTTGTTAGTGTCCCAAAGAGAATTTATAGCATGGTCATTTTTAGTTTTAATCGAGGTATGTCAGTACCGGATAATTGCAAGACTTTCACCGGTTTTACTCCGGATACCTTTGGGTTATGGGATTGCTTTTTTCGATTTTTTGATGCTACTATTTTGGCTGCTCCCGTTGGGAATCCCATTTATGGCAATGGTATTGGTAACTTTAATGATCATTAATCCGTTGTTATTAGTTTTCGTGGACCTTCCGATTGGCGCTAATGCCAATCCCTACTTGAGGAGAAATGGATGAAAATCGCCTTTCATACCTTGGGTTGCAAGGTGAATCAGAATGATACGGAGAGCATGGCATCGCTTTTTCGGGAACGAGGCCATGAAATTGTCCCTTTTAATGAAGTGGCGGATGTTTATATCATTAATACCTGCTCAGTCACTAATCTAGGCGAACGAAAGTCCCGGCAAAGCATCCGGCGGGCTGCCGCAGTAAAACCTCAGCCGGTAGTAGTGGTCACCGGTTGTTATGCTCAAACCGCTTCCGGGGAAGTGGCCGGCATACCCGGAGTCAATCTGGTGGTGGGCATGGCTGAACGCCCAAGATTGGCTGAATTAGTGGAGGAATATTGCAAAAACCGCCGTAATTTTGTGAGAGTCAGCGATATTAGTCGGGACAGATCCTGGATTCGGCTTCCGGTAAGCCATATAACGGAGCGGACTAGGGCCACCTTTAAGGTGCAGGAAGGTTGCGACCAATTTTGTTCGTATTGCATTGTGCCTTTGGCCCGGGGAAGGATCCGTAGTTTGCCTCTAAAGGACGCGGTTAATGAGTTCCGGCTTTTAGTGGATAACGGTTACCGGGAGATAGTCCTAACCGGAATTCATTTGGGCGCTTACGGGAAAGATTTGGGGCTAACCTTGGTTGATTTACTGATTGAATTGTTGAAGATTACCGGGGACTATCGTATTAGGTTGGGTTCAATCGAACCCAATGAATTTGATGGGAAATTGTTGGATATTATCCTTAACAACCGTAGAATCTGTCAATATTTACATATTCCGCTGCAAAGTGGGAGCGATCGTATTTTAAAATTGATGAATCGTCATTATACCTTAGCATACTATAGCGACCACTTAAAACAGATTCGGTTGGAGAATCCGTTAATTGCAATTGGGACCGATTTAATCGTGGGTTTTCCCGGGGAGACAGGGCCGGATTTTGAAGATACTTGTAATTTCATCAAAGAGCAAGCTTTTAGTAGGATTCATGTATTTCGGTTTTCGCCTCGCAAAGGGACACCCGCCGCTTCGTTCTCAGGGAGAGTGCCCGGCCGGATCCAAGAAGAGCGGAGTCGGGAGATCCAAGGGATCGCGTTCCAAAGCGCTTCCAATTATGCCCAAAAGTTTCTTGGGAATCAGGTAGAGGTTCTTTTCGAGGAAACAACCGCTTCGGGATGGACAGGGTTGTCGGGTGAATATTTAAGGACCGAAGTCACAACTGAAGCAGATTTAAAAAATAAAATTAAAAAAGTTTTAATAACTGGGGTTTCAGGGAATATTTTGAGAGGTGATTGCGCTTCAAATTAACGGGAATTAACCGGTAAACCTATTTTTAAAATTAGAATATATTTAAGAAATTACATAATTTTTCTTATTAACTTTAGCTCACAATACATTGATAGATATATCTAGTTTGTCACTAAATATTGTGGGCAGAGGGTTAACTTTAGTAATTATGCAATTTCCTATATTGGATAAAAGCCAATCAGGATTCTTAAATTTTTTGGAGGAATTTAAAATATCTTGTCGAAATATGCGGGGTAAGGGAGAGTTAGTCATGTCCGATTGTATATTTTGTAAGATTGTTAAAAAAGAAATACCTAGCCAAATTATTTATGAGAACGATGCGGTTTTGGTTTTTAAAGATATCAATCCTGCCGCTCCTACCCATTGGTTGGCCATTCCTAAACAACATGTCAATAATGTTTGCGATCCCCATTTAACCGAGGGGAACCTTTTACAATCGCTCTACGCTGCGATTCAACATGTCGCCAAGACCGAAGGTTTAACGGAGAATGGTTTTAGAGTAGTTGTAAATTATGGCCGGGATGCGGGCGAAGCAGTGCCACATTTACATTTACATTTGCTTGCCGGGCGAAAATTAAATTGGCCTCCGGGCTAATATTGACAATATAGGTTAATGTATAGTAAAATTATTTATTAAGATTGCGCTCATTCGAACCGGACACTGCAAACGGGTCATCGGGAGGAAGCAGTGGAGGGGAGGGAAGTATATTGGCGGCTGAAGTTAAAATTGGGAAAAATGAATCTTTGGATAATGCTTTACGGCGTTTTAAAAGAGAATGCCAAGTTTCAGGCATTTTAGCTGAAGTACGCAAACGGGAGCACTATGAAAAACCCAGTGTGCGTAGGAAGAAAAAGTCGGAGGCAGCACGAAAACGTAAGTCTTTTAAGAAATAAAGATAAAACACCCGTCAAATCGGCGGGTGTTTATTTTTAACCAGGATTATGCAGATTATGGGGATAAAAAGGTCACGTAACCAGAAAAGTCAAAATTAATTTTCATTTTTCAAATTTAGTGGCTTCGAACATTTAACATGTATACGTAATACATTTGATTTTGGAAAGGGAATGGGACTTCAGTGTTGAATAATATGACAAATTGAAATAGGGTTGGTGAATCGATTGATCAAGTTCAGTAAAAAAAGCAATACCTTGGAACAGAGTGAATATAAGTATTCGCTTCAAGATGTTTCGGAACCCCATTTATATAGGGATTTATTTAATTATGAAGAAGTGCCCAAGGTTTCTTTCAACCACCGGCACGTCCCGATGCGGCCTCCGGAAGAGATTTGGATTACTGATTCCACGTTCCGTGACGGCCAGCAAGCGAGGGAGCCTTATACGGTACAACAGATTGTTGACCTTTATAAATTATTGCATCGTTTAGGCGGGCCGAAAGGCATAATCCGGCAGACTGAGTTTTTCTTATATAGCAAAAAGGACAAGGAAGCAGTAACCAAATGTATGGAGTTGGGTTACGACTTTCCGGAGATCACCAGTTGGATCAGGGCGGTGAAAGAAGACTTTTATCTCGTTAAGGAAATGGGCCTAAAGGAGACCGGGATCTTAGCCAGTTGTTCCGATTACCATATTTTTAAGAAGTTGAAAATGACACGGAAGCAAGCGATGGAACAATTTTTATCCATTGTGAAAAGCGCTTTGGAGATCGGAGTCATTCCCCGGGTCCATCTTGAGGATATTACCCGGGCGGATTTTTATGGATTTGTAGTGCCGTTCGCCTTGGAACTGATGAAATTGGCCGAGGAGAGTAAAATTCCGATTAAAGTCCGGGCTTGCGATACTTTAGGCTTTGGGGTCAGTTTCCCCGGAGTGGCGTTGCCGAGGAGCGTTCCGGGTATTATTTACGGTTTGTGGCACCATGCCGGGGTCCCCAGCGAATGTTTGGAATGGCACGGCCATAATGATTTTTATAAAAGTGTTACTAACTCCAGCACCGCATGGTTATATGGGTGTTCCGGCGTAAACACCACTTTACTCGGGATCGGCGAACGGACCGGCAACTGCCCGCTGGAGGCGATGGTCTTTGAATATGCCTCGCTGAGAGGGACTTTGGATGGAATGGATACCACGGTGATTACTGAGATCGCTGAATATTACACCAAGGAGATCGGCTATCGCATTCCGTCGATGACACCCTTAGTCGGTAAAGAGTTTAACTTCACCCGTTCCGGGATCCATGCCGACGGCCTGTTGAAGGACGAGGAGATTTATAATATCTTTAACACCGAGAAGCTGCTCAACCGGAAAGTGGTGGTGGCGGTCAATGAGCATTCCGGAGCCGCCGGGTTGGCCCATTGGGTGAACAGTTATTTCAATCTCAAAGAGGGCCGGCGTTTGGAGAAACGCGACCCGAGACTGGCCCGGATTAAAGAATGGGTTGATAAGCTATACGAGGAGGGCCGGAACACGGTCATCGGCGATCATGAGCTGATCGAGTTCATTCAGGCGGAGTTGCCGGAGTTGTGGGAAGAGTTGAACCGAAGGTAGGGGTAATTTGCAATTTACAATTGATAATTAATGATTTGTAACAAGTAAGGTAAAAGAAGGCCGCGGGGATACTGAAGTGCACCCCCAAAGTTAGACAGTATGGTATACTAAAATAACTTTGGGGGTGATTTTATGCCAAAAGGGGTACCAAATCAAAAATATACTGGTGAATTTAAGCAACATGTTGTAGAAACTATGCATCGAGAAAAATTAAGCTGTCGTGAGACAGCACAGCAATTTGGAATAGGTAATCACAGTCATGTTTCTCATTGGGAACGAATCTATCTGGAAGAAGGTCCTGAAGGGCTTTACATGAAAAGACGAGTGCGTAGAAGCAAAGG
>JBLNDC010000414.1:0-8552 GCA_050261255.1 Bacteroidota bacterium | reverse complement strand
TAATTGAGGATTTACCGCTAAAGCTCTGGCAATCCCAATACGTTGCCGCTGGCCTCCGCTGAATTCATGAGGGTAACGTCGAATAAAACTTTTATCTAATCCTACGAGATTCAATAATTCCGCTGTTCGATCAATTCGGGCCTTATGTTCCCTTATATCAGCGGTATCGAGGGCTTCGCCGATGATCTGGGCGACAGTCATGCGGGGGTTTAAAGAAGCGTAAGGATCTTGGAAAATAACTTGAATGTTTCTACGGATATTTCGCATTTCTTTGGGTGAGAGCGCATTGATCTCCTGATCTTCGAACCTTATCTGCCCGGATGTTGGCGGTAATAAATGTAAAATTAGTTGCCCTGTTGTAGACTTACCGGAGCCACTCTCCCCCACCAAGCCTAGAGTTTCACCTTTTATAATATCAAAACTGATGTTATCAACGGCATGTACATACCCGGAAGCTTTAAAGCCTATTCCCCGGTGTATCGGAAAATATTTCACCAGGTTTTTTATATTCACTAAAGGTGTTATATCCATATTTCCGCCTCTTTCTTGAATTTATTTCATATTCCTCATGTATTAAGTATCTATTATAATTCCTTCCCCAGCAGCCAACAGGCAACTTGATGTTTTGGAGTTATTTGAAACCATGGGGGTATGATTTTTGCACAGTTTTCCATGGCGTATTTACATCGGGAATGAAAACGGCATCCGCTTGGGAAATGTTCCGGACTTGGAACTATTCCGGGAATTGATAACAATTCCTGCCCGAGCCGTAAAGGGTTTGGCAATGAGCCTAAAAGACCCTTCGTGTATGGATGTTGGGGATTGTAAAAAAGCTCCTCAACCTCAGCTTTTTCTACCACCATACCCGCATACATAACAATCACTTGTTCAGTGAAACCGGCAATTAATCCTACATCATGAGTAATCAAAATGATTGATGTTCCAAATTCGGTTCGCAGGTGATCCAATAAATTAATAATTTGCGCTTGGATAGTCACATCTAGAGCGGTGGTTGGTTCATCGGCAATAACAACTTTAGGTTCACAAGCTATCGCAATGGCAATCATTACTCTTTGACGCATTCCTCCGGACAACTGGTGAGGATACTCATTAAAACGATTTTTCGCCGCCGGTATCCCAACTAAGTTTAGGAGTTCGATAGCCCGTTCTTGGGCCTCTGAGCGGCTTATATTTTTATGGACAACCAAAGATTCCACCATCTGTTCGCCTACAGTCAAGGCAGGATTAAGTGAAGTCATGGGATCCTGAAAAATCATGGAGATTTGGCTTCCACGAACTTTAGAAAGTTCTTCTTCATTGTATTCGATTAAATTACTACCATTCAAATAAACTGCTCCACTAGTAATACGGACTTGGTAAGGGAGCAACCGCATGATGGCCAAAGACGTCATGCTTTTGCCACATCCCGATTCCCCGACAATTCCTAAAGTTGAGCTATTATTGACGGAAAAGCTTATATCAGTAAGAATTGGCACTAAGTTTCCTTTTTTTTGGACGCCTACAGAAAGATTACTGACCTCTAAAATTGGCTGCAATATCTAACACCCCTTTACGAAAGTATAATTTTAAGTAATATTTAAAAATTAATTTTGCCCATATAATACCCCCAGCCCTTATTATTGAAGTATATATTAAATTAATCGATGTAAGTTATTCGACTCATACCAAATAAAGTCCTCCTTAAAAAATTTTTTTTAAAAGAAGGAGTTAATTTTCGGACATAGAATTTAAGTATTAGTTAAAAATTTCTCAAGTAATCAATTATTAGTTTAGTGAATGCCCCACGTAATTTTTAAATAATACTTAAACCAGCGGAGGCAAACTTATGGATTATTTAGGACGTAGACTAAGACAATTAAGGCAATCTAAGAAATTTACCTTACAGCAATTGGCTGAAACCACCGGATTAACTGCTAGTTTTATTAGCCAGGTGGAACGGAACCAAACAATGCCTTCGGTTCTTGCTATTCAGAAAATTTCCAAGGCCCTAGGCACATCCGTAACTTATTTTTTTGAGGAAAGTATAAGTGAGTCAAAAATTATTGTAAGAAAGGATCAAAGGAAGAAATTGACTATACCAGGGGGGAAAATCCATTATGAATTACTTACCCCTTCGTTAGGGAAGGAAATGGAGTTTTTACTGGCTAAAATGGAGCCGGGAATTGAAACTGAAGATCCATTTCCCCATGAGGGAGAGGAATATGGATACGTAGTTTCAGGAAATATCAAAATGCTTATTGGCGACCAGTTTTATGATTTAAGCGCAGGAGACAGTGTTTGTTTTAAAGCAGATTTGCCCCACGCCATTCACAATCTGGGCAATGAAGAAGCAGTAATGATTTGGGCTAGAATTAATACTGGCTCAGAAGGGAGAAAATCTTAAATGCCGGTTTGGAAGACAAAATGAATGGGTTTTTTAAAAATAAGGAGGTGATTGCGGGAGGTAAGATCTTGTATTTTGAAAAAGCCCCAAAATACATAAAGGAGTGAATGAGATGTTAAAGCGAGTTTTTTTGGTTTTCGTTCTATTACTGGTTATAGGTCTACCTGCATCCATTTTTGCAGCCCCACCTGTTCTAAATGTTGCGATCCAGGTTGAGCCGGATTCACTAGATCCGCACGCTTGCAACAATTCAACCCAAGAACGGGCCATACCTCAAATTTATGAGCCGTTAGTAGACATTGGTGATGATATGGTATCACTTAAACCAGTGCTTGCCTCCAAATGGGATATTTCGGATGATCTTAAAACTTATACCTTTTATTTAAGAAAGGGCGTTAAATTCAGTGATGGGACTCCGTTTAACGCCCAGGCCGTTAAATTTAATTTTGACCGGATTAATCAGATTAAGAAGCTCCCGTATGCTGTGACTCAAAAGGTCAGTAAATTAGAGGTTATAGATGATTATACTGTCCGGATGAGTTTAAGCCAGCCTTTTGCTCCATTCTTAGCCGCGATGAGGCGGGTTTTTATGGTTAGCCCGGCAGCGGTCAAAAAATATCAACGGAATAACGATTTGGCTCAAGAATGGTTTACTGATCATTCTGCCGGAACCGGTCCTTATACTGTGAAGAAATGGGTGCGACGGACCAATATTGCTTTAGAAGGAAATAAATTTTATTGGAAGGGTTGGTCGGGAAAACATTTTCCGGCGGTTAATCTAAGAGTGATTTACGAGCCGGAATCCCAGAGGATGCTGTTGCAACAGGGTGAACTGGACATCATTACCATTGTGAATAGGGATTCTCTGGAGAAATTAAAGAAAGACAAAAATATTGTTATTGAAACCAACCCGATTGCGGCTCAAATGTATGTAATGATGAACTGCGCCGCCGGCCCGACCGCCAATGTCAAAGTACGGAAAGCGTTAGCATATGCCTGGGATTTTGAAACCTACAATAAATTGATGAATGGTTTGACTACGGGCAGCAATCTCCCTATTCCCAAATCATTAATGGGTTCTAATTTTAATCTGGAAAACCCTTATAAATATAACTTGAATAAAGCTAAACAGTTGCTTGCGGAAGCCGGTTACCCTAATGGCGGTTTCACCTTAGAGTATTTGGTTCAAAAAGGGGACGAGCAAAAAATTATCATGTACCAGGTTCTTCAAGCCGAGTACGCCAAATTGGGAATAAAACTGGTATTAACCGAAATGGATTGGCCAGCGCTACTAGCCCGGGTTACCGACTGGGGAACCACCAAGGATCCGGAAAGAGTTCCTTCGATGCTGCCTTTCTATAAATCGCCGGATGTTTGGCATCCCTGGACATTTTTATGGGAGCTATTCCATACTGATGCGGAAATTCAACGTCAAGGCCATTGGAACATGATGTTTTACGAGAACAAAAAAGTGGATAGCGTAATCGACGAAGCCTTAATCGCCAAGGACAACAAAAAAGCATTACAACTGTGGGCGGAAGCCGCGCAAATGATTATGGACGATTGTCCGGCCCTTTTTATCGACGGACGAATGGATTTCGCGGTTATGCGGAAAACGGTCGGTGGTTTTAAATTTAGACCTATAGCGGATAATATATATTTCTATTATGAACTGTACCGGAAATAAATTATTAGGCAAGGCGATGCTGGATCTTCCAGCATCGCCTTCCATCACGGCATTTAATTAGTGATTTAACAAAAACAAAGCTAAACCAATTAGACTATAAAGAGGGTGAAGCGATGCTTGATTTATTAGTTAAAGGAAACCTTTATCTGGATCAATTTCACTATATAGCAAACGGCTACCTTGGCATAAAAGATGGATTGATACAGCAGATAGGGAAAATATCCGGTGCTGTTCCCGCTGCGGATGAAGTATGCGATGCGACGGGAATGCTTATCTTACCGGGAGTGGTTGACTGTCATGTTCATTGTTTGGATGATGTGAGCGAGGGTTATAAAAACGCCACTACCGCCGCAGCGGCGGGGGGAGTTACCACCCTGATCGATCATCCGATAGATGTAGGCGGGGCTCCGTTAAAATCCGCGGATATCGAAAGAAAACGTTTGCTTGCCGAAGAAAACGCTATAGTAAACGTTGGTTTTTTGGCGGGCGCTTCTCCGGATAATCTTGATGCTTTAACTGAACCGGCGGCCGCCGGCATTGTTGGCTACAAAGCTTTAATGCACCGGACCGCCCCGGAAAAAATGCGGGAGTTAAATGATGGAGAGCTGTATGAAACTTTTTTGCAAGTGGCTAAAACAGGGCTCTTTGTCGGTGTGCATGCTGAAAATGATGCTTTAGTAGCTCATTTGATTAAAAGATTGCGTGCTGCCGGCCGCTGTGATTTACAGGCGCATTTGGATTCGCGTCCTTTAGTAAGTGAGATGGAACCCGTTTCCCGGGCCTTAGAGTTTGCTATTGCCACAGGCGTTAGATTGCATATTTTTCACGTCTCGCATCCCAGAGGGTTTGAGTTGGTCGAATCCGCCAAAAAACGCTCACCTTTTATAACGGCTGAAACATGTCCGCAATACTTGATATTTGATTCCGACGATTTTTTACACATAGGCACTCGCGCCAAAATTAATCCGCCGATGCGTCATAATGTTAGAGAGGAATTATGGCAGTTATTAAGGTCTGGCCAGATAGATTTAATCGGCTCCGATCATGCGCCCCAGAGTATAGAACGTAAGAATCAACCGGTTGTATTCGATAATTCTTCGGGGATGCCCGGAGTTGAAACCGGGCTTACGCTAATGTTAAGTGAAGGTGTCGCCAAAGGACGAATTGGATTGGGTGATTTGATAAGGGTAATGTGTGAAAACCCCTCGAAATTAGCAGGCCTTTATCCGCAAAAAGGGGTTTTACATGTAGGCTCAGACGCTGATCTCGTTTTAGTCGATCCTAATCGCGAATGGGTTATAACCGCCCCATTACTACATTATCAAATTGGTTGGACACCTTACGAGGGAAAAAGTGTTAAAGGGAAAGTTATATCGACTCTAGTAAACGGTAAATGGGTATATAAAGAGGAAGAGATATGTGGAAAACCTGAAATGGCCAAAACGGTAAGGCCGGTAAACTTATGTAAGGAAGCACGCTAATAGCGGGGTGTCAATTGATGTTAAAATATATAATTAGGCGCATTGGATATCTGTTTTTAGTGGTGTTGGCGATGTCAATAATTATGTTCGTTATCTCCCATGCTTTGCCCGGAGATCCCGCGCGGGTTGCCGCCGGAGGCGAGCGGGCCACTAAAGTAATGATTGAAGCGGCGAGGGAGCGTTTGGGGTTAGACAAACCGCTTTATATTCAGTACTTTATATATATAAAAAATTTATTGCATGGGGATTTTGGCCGTTCTTTTTCTACAAATCGCCCTATTTTGGATGATTTACTCGAAATGCTTCCGGCATCAATTGAATTAACTGTTTTCGCGCTTATATTTGCTTGCCTTATCGGCATTCCATTAGGGATTACAGCGGCTATTCACGAGAACACCTGGGTCGATAATTCTTTGAAAGCGGTCTCATCATTTTTTGTTTCTATGCCTGATTTTTGGATGGGTTTATTGCTGATTCTGGTATTTTACGGCAAATTGCATCTTCTACCTTTTACAGGAAGATTAGGCTTTATATCAGAACCTCCGCCGCTTATTACCGGTTTTTTCACTATTGACAGTCTGTTAACCGGACAATTTCAAATTTTTGGCGATGCGCTGTTGCATTTAATTTTACCGGCGATCACTTTAGGATTCGTTTCAATTGGTTTTTTCTCCCGGATGACTCGCTCCTCTATGGTTGAGGTATTGAAGGCCGATTATATCAGAACAGCCTTTGGAAAGGGACTCCCTAAAAAGCTTATTTATTATAAACATGCATTACGTAATGCTTTTATCCCTGTTCTCACCATTATCGGATTACAATTGGGCAATATAGTTGGCGGGGCGGTTGTAATTGAGACTATCTTTGCTTGGCCGGGAATTGGCCGGTATGCAGTACAAGCCGTTGAGAATCAAGACTTCCCCGCGATTATGGGTTTTGCAATTATTTACTCATTGTTTTATGCTATTGTCAATTTTGCCGTCGATATTATCTCAATGTTTATTAATCCCAGATTACGCAATCAATGATTAAAGGAGCCACATTTTTGCCGACTTACATTGCTTTACCTGGTTGAATAGACCGGCTGTAATGACTGGAAATGTTGAGGTTAGGAAGAAATGTGTGTTGGAAGAAAAAAGGGGGATAAGGTATGGTCCGCTCCTTACTTGGTAGACCTACAAATGTATTTGCATCGATTGTATTGTTTTTCTTGATACTAATGAGTTTTTGTCCGGCTTTATTCACTAAAGATGATCCGTATGCGCTTAAACCAATGGAACGGCTACAAGCTCCATCATTTGAACATTGGTTGGGGACGGATGAAAATGGTCGCAATATATTTACACGTATTGTGTATGGAACTCGGACTACCGTGGGGCTGACATTACTATCAATTATACTTTCTTTAGTATTAGGCGTTACTGTAGGTTTACTCGCCGGGTATCTTGGCGGAATTGTGGAGGAAGTATTAATGCGCTTTGCCGACATTATGCTGGCTTTTCCTCAATTGATTCTCTCAATGGCCATTGTAGCAGCCCTGGGCCAGAGCATGACCAATGCGATGATAGGTATTTCATTGGCTTGGTGGGCTCAATATGCCCGGATTATGAATGCTGAAGTAAAAGTAATAAAAAATCAACCTTATGTCTCGGCCTCGGTAGCCTTAGGCCGGCATCCAATCTGGATATTGACCAGACATATTTTTATGAATGCGTTCACTCCAGTAATGGTAAAAGCTATTTTAGATATTGGGTTAATTATGCTTAACCTGGCGGCGCTTAGTTTTATTGGTTTGGGTGCTAAACCACCGATGCCCGAATGGGGGGCGATGATTGCCTGGGGGAGACAATATCTGTTGGAATATTGGTGGATCCCCACATTTCCCGGTTTGGCAATTTTTATAACCGTAATGTCATTTAATTTTTTAGGCGATTGGGTCAGGGATATACTTGATCCACGCTCAAAAATGGAGGCGAAATAAGATGAATATTCTTTTAACCGGGGCTCAGGGATTACTGGGACAAATGTTGCTTAAACCTTTAAGTGAAATGGGATTGGTAGTTGCGGCCGCTAGAAGATCATATCAGCCACCTGGTGTTTCCAAAGGAAAAAGGTCTTATGTGGAAGCCAATTTTGATTTAAGAGATTATGCTTCTATTTACCGGGTTTTCAAAGAATATAATATTACTCATGTTGTGCATTCTGCCGCCATCAGCCATCCCGGTCCATCATTGGATAGTCCGTTGACGGCTGTTCAGATTAATTTTGATGCTACCGTTACGTTGCTGGAGGCCGCGCGGCTTTTTGGAGTGAAAAGATTCATCTATATGAGTTCCATAGGTGTATACGGGCGGTACCGCACAAATCGCGTAACGGAAGAACATCCGATGGAAGGTAATTCACCTTATGGAGTTACCAAAGTCGCGTCGGAACTAATGGGAAACTGTTATGACCGCACATTTGATTTGCCATTCGTATCATTGCGTTACGGACAAATATACGGGCCATTAAGGAAAACACCGTGCCCAATCAAAATGGTTGTTGAAGCCGCTATTACGCATAAGCCTTTGCACTTATCAGGCGGGGCTGATGCCTGTCTACATGCAATTTACCAAGAGGATACGATTGAACCGGTTCAAAAATTACTGCTCGATGAAACCATTCGCGCCGAAGCTTTTAATATCGTCGATGGTTACCGGCATACTCTGCGGGAAGTGGTTACAGAAATCAAAAAAATAGTTCCCGATGCGGACATTTCCCTTGGCCCCGGCCCGTTGCCTCAAAGTGTCACCGGGCTCCCGCCTGAGATTGGTGAGGATGTATTGCTGGATGCGTCAAAAGCTATGGAAAAACTTGAATTTAAGCCGCAGTGGACCTTGCCAAAAGCGCTGGTTCATTATGTGGAGACTCTTCAAAAAAATTATGATGTGAACAAGGAGATATAACAAGTGCAACCAAACCGGTTAAGAAAGGAATTAGG
>JBLNDC010000413.1:0-7465 GCA_050261255.1 Bacteroidota bacterium | reverse complement strand
CCATCATCCGCTCCATACCGTAGACCGCTCCCAAGAAGTGGGATTTATTAATTGTGTCTTTGCCGCCGCATCCCACAAAGATGTTTTTATTATAATTGGCCATCCCGATTACTTCGTGAGGAACCACTTGGCCGATGGAGATGATTAGGTCGTATGATTTATCGAGCAGTCGTCTATTAACTTTCGCGTTAACCGGGTAATCGAGAAGCCCCTCTGAGACTTCCTTAACGTAGGAGCCTGGAACTTCGCCGATCTTTACCACATCGTTCCGCCAATTATGAGCGACGATCTTATTTAAAGGAACCTTTTCTCCGAAGAACTCGCGGCATTCCGCTTCGGTCATCGAGTCATGGGTCCCCAAGGCCGGCATGATATCCACCTGGCAAGTATCTTTCAGCATCTCGTAATACAAGGCCGTGATCTTTCCTGCGCCCGAATGCATCCTTGTAAAATCAGGGGGCAGGAGTAAAACCTTTTTTAAACCCGCTCTCCGCTCCCGGATCGCCTCTTCGAGCAGCTTCACCAATTCCCCATCGGTAATCCCGGACTGAGTGGATGCTTTTTTAATGATTTCTCCCATTGTCCATTTCTCCTTATTTTTTAATTTTTCCGTAATCTAGTCTTATTTTAAGCGATTTCATAATTTCAAAATTTCTCATTATGATACAATATATTGATAGACTAATCTAGGTTGGACTCTATATATTGTATCAAAAGCTTACTAAAGGTAATTATGAAACTCGCTCATTTATTAATTTTCTTTTTGAATCCTATCAAAAATAACAATCGAAGCTCTACTTCATACTTGTGCCTCACGTCTATGCCTTAGGTAGAATTATTCAATGTTGCTACCTTAATTTCCTTGTTATAATTAAATTTTTATAGGCAAACCAGCCAAAAGGTAGTATTAATCTTCCATTTATAGTCCAATAAAGCGGATATTCGATTTCTTTTTTTTAAATACTAATTCGGCCAAGCTCTCCGTCACGCAAGGCTCAATAACTACCATTAAAAATATTTGGAGATATTTCCATGATTGGGATCATTACTGCCGTAACCACCGAAAGGGATGCGGTTTTGGAAAAAATGAAAGAGGCTGAAGCCGTTACAGTTTTTGACCTCGAATTTTATCAAGGATTGATTCGCCATACTCCATGTATCATCACCATGTCGGGAGTTGGTAAAGTTAATGCCGCCCGCTGCACCCAATTGATGATTGACCGTTTTAACCCGTCGAAGATCGTCAACATCGGCTCCGCAGGAGCTTTGCACCCTGATTTAAACATCGGCGATGTGGTGATTTCCACTGCTTGTATTCAACACGATGTAGACCTGACTGTGTTTGGAATAAAAAAAGGGGCTTTCGGCGAACAAGAGGGCGGTTTTTTCGAAGCCGACGCCCACTTTGCCGCGCTTTGCAAAAAGGCTATCAAAAAAACTAATAGCGGTGAGTTTCAAATTTTCTCCGGCCCCATTGCTACCGGAGATCAGTTCAATGATTCGCCGGAAAAGCAAACTCAATTATTTGAAGAATTCGGCGCTTACTGTAATGAGATGGAAGGCGCCGACTTTGTGGAGCATTTAATCGAGATTATCGAGGAGGAAGACCATCATCAAGAAAGGCGTGTATTCCATGAACCAAGTAGAATCTTTTGAGCTGGATCACGATCAGGTCACTGCCCCTTATATTCGTAAAGCCAAAGTGATGAGCGTCAACTCCGAATTTCCTGAATGCCTTATCTCCAAGTTCGATGTGCGTTTTGCTCAACCCAACCAAAAATTCATACCCAACGACGCCCTCCATACCCTTGAACACTTATTCGCCACTTTAATTCGAAAATACACCTCCGACTTAATCGATATTTCGCCAATGGGATGCCGGACCGGTTTTTATTTTATCTTCTGTAACGATCAAGATGTCTCCTGGGTGGCTGGGTTGGTCCATAAAGCCTTACAAGAAGTCCTCGAATTTAAGGAAGCTATTCCTGGCGCCACTCGGAAGGAATGCGGTAACTACCTTGAACATGACCTGGAATCCGCCAAGCTATGGGCGGCCAAATTCTTGAGCGTTCCTGAAAACGAAATTATCAATATTCATCGCTAACACTCGTAGATATATTCCTTGAACAAGCCTGGATAAGATGTTAAAATTATCTAAGAGTTTTACGAATAAAAGGAGGATTGGCGTAATGAACGGTTGGAAATCTTTCTGCAGTAAAGTTAAAATCGATCAAATCAAGCTCGAGCAATTAAAAGAGCTAGCCAAGGCTAGCTTTCAAGAATATCAGGTTTACCCTGATTCCCTCCAAACCACTGCCGGTTCCTTGTTCTTTATCGCTCGTGAAAACGGGAAAAAATTCTTGGTAATTCTAAGTAACGGAACATTTCCCGGAAAATTTGATGGTTCCGAAGTCAACCTTGATAACAGCAAAGCTAAAGTTTGCGACCTGACCAATAAAAACTGTGACGCCCTTCGCGAACTATTTCCTTTTACCAAGCCCAAAAACCACCGTGGCATTCCCATCACCGTCGGTTTAGGCGACCGGCTCGGCCTGGCTTCTCCCGGCCATATCCGCCTTATTAAAGATCTACCGGTTTTCCCGATCCTAGCCCAACAATCCATTCGCGAACTAAACTTAACCGGCCGGACTTATCCGGATGTACTGGCCGCAGCTTCTTGGGCAGTTTTTCAGGAAGGCTATACCAAAGGTTTCGGAGCTGACGGCGACCACCTAAAGACCGCCGACGAAGTCAAGATGGCCCTCGATTGCGGTTATACCATGATTACACTGGACTGTTCCGAGCATATCGACAACCCGGTAGCGGCTCTATCTGCTAATGAAATCGCCGATCGTTATCAAAAACTTCCTCAAGACATCCGCGCTAAACTGGAAGCTAAATATCTGGGAAAAACCTTTGATCTGAAAGGCGTTTCCCTTACTTTTAATCAAGCTGATTTCCAAAAGATCGTCCTGGTTTATCTGAAAGCTATCAACTACACAATTGATTTATATAATACACTGATTAAAAACTACAACCGTAAGATTGATTTTGAAATGTCCATCGATGAGACCCTCACTTCCACCTCGCCTGAGTCCCACTACTTTGTAGCGGCGGAACTGATCGACGCCGGTTTGGAAGTTACCAGCCTAGCACCGCGTTTTTGCGGCGAGTTCCAAAAAGGCATCGACTACATCGGCGAACTGCCCCAATTCAACAAGGAATTTACCGCCCATTTCAAGATTGCCGAACATTTCGGGTACAAGATCAGCGTCCATTCCGGCAGCGATAAATTCGCCGTCTTTCCAACCATCGGCAAAGAAACAGGAGGTAAATACCATCTGAAAACCGCCGGCACCAACTGGTTGGAAGCAGTCCGGGTCATTGCCGCCAAAAACCCAGCCCTTTACCGGAGGATGCATCAATTCGCCCTTATAAATCTCGCCGAAGCTCGTAAATATTATCATATCAGCGCCGATCCGGCCAAAGTTCCCGACATTAACAAAATGAGCGACTCCGAACTGCCCGGTCTGATGGATCTGGTTGATCCCCGTCAGGTGTTGCATATTACTTACGGTTTAATTTTACAAGCCAAGAACCCCGACGGGACTTCCACCTTCCGTGATGAGATCTATGAAACCCTGGATCAATTCGAAGCCGAATATTACACCGCTTTGGAACGGCACATCGGAAAGCACCTGAAGTTGCTGGGAGTAATGAAATAAGTAAAAAATAAGACCTGCCCGGTCCAACCGGGTGGGTCTTTTTATTCGCCTAAACATTAGATAATGAGAACTTAATCGGTTTGTTACCATTTGTGAAAGGTAAATTCGGTTAGTTCCCGAATAATTATTAATAAAACGCTAAACTAAATTAACAGATATTTAGCGAAAGGATTTTACTAATGCCATTAACCCTTGAAGCTATTAAAAACGACCCCCTCACCTCCGCTCTGATTCAAACCGCGGACCAACATTTGAAAGCGATGGGTTATACCGAGCATGGTTTGCGCCATGTTAACCTGGTTTCGAATATCGCCCAAAACATTCTGCTCCGGTTGGGTTTCTCGGAACGCCAGGCTGAACTGGCGGCTATCGCCGGTTATCTCCACGACATCGGGAATATCGCCAACCGGAAGGACCACGGCCGATCCGGGGCTGTTATGGTCTTTAATTATTTATTAGACAAAAAAATGGACCCTTACGAAGCAGCCGCCATCGTCGGAGCCATCGGAAACCACGAGGAGGAATGCGGCGAAGCAGTCAACAACATCGCTGCCGCAGTTATTTTAGCCGACAAGTCCGATGTCCACCGCAGCCGGGCCCGGAATGTCGATGTTGCCACTCAAAACATTCACGACCGGGTTAACTATGCGGCGGTCCATTCTTTCCTCAATGTTGACCCCAAAAAGAAAACCATCACACTGGAACTGAAGATCGATACCGGTATCTGTTCGGTAATGGAATATTTCGAGATCTTTCTGGAACGAATGATGATGTGCCGCCGGGCCGCCACGTTTTTAGAGTGTAATTTCAAGATTGAGATCAACGGAAATGTGATCTTATAAACAAACAAGTCTAAAGTTAACATAATCTTAATCGGAAACACTCGTTAACTTAACTTATTTCGGTTATGATGTATCAGACGGTAGCGATACCGGTGGCGACACTGAACCGAAAGTCCCCTGAAGTCAAAGGGATTGCCCTTAACAAAGGGCTAGGTTTATCGAAGTTTATGAATACAAAGAAGGCCTTTCCAGCATCGCTTCTGAAAAAGCCTTCCAAAAAATATGAGGAGGTAAAGTCTATACTATATCCAACGAGGCTCTCCTCAGATAGTTTCCCAAATAGGTTGGCAACTTCTGTTAATGTTTATGCCCATCACCATGCGGATCAATCTTATTTCCCGCTTCATCAACGATCTCGATCTGATCCAGAGTAACTTTAAACTGCTCTTTAATGGAATTTAGATAAATCCGGCGCAATCGGTCTCGTTCCGCCAGTTCCTCGGGGGAAAGAGGTTCCTGTTGGGATTTATGATAGAGTTCGTTTAAACGCTTGATTACCTTTAATTCCGGCATGATAACCACATTGGTAAATCCAATGTAGGACTAAGCCCCCTTCTGATACACCTGTTTCAAATAGGTCATAATCCTCCTGGCCGCATTCGGTCGTGCCAGCTTACCGATGTTCTTCCGTAAAAGGTCCAGCTTATTGGGCTCAGCCAAGATTCTTTCCAAGGCCAAACGGGCTTGTTTGGCGCTCCGTGCTCGCACTCCGGCGCCATGCTTCACCAAAAATTCGCTATTGCTAAATTCTTGGCCTGGTATCGGATAGAGTATAATCAATGGTAAGTTCTTAGCCATCGCTTCGGTCGAAGTCAACCCGCCCGACTTGGAGATCAGAATATCACTGGCTTCCATCAATTGGTCCATATTCGTGACAAACCCATAGATCTGAAAACGGTGGCGCGCTTTTTTAGTATAGGCGATTAACTCCTCCCGTAATCCGGTATTTTTACCGCAAACCACTTGCACTTGTAAAGGAGCATCGATCTTTTCAATCTCCGCCGCCAATTCCTTGATTGGTCCAACTCCAAAGCCGCCGCTGGTAATCAAGATCGTAAAAAGTTCCGTATCCAGGCCAAGCTGCTTCCTGATTTCCACCTTATCGTGATGGCGAGTGAACTCCGGATCGATCGGCAACCCGAAAGTTTGGACTTTTCCAGGAGCCACCCCTAATTTGGTTAGCCGAGGTATTAAATCCTCATTGGGGGCGATATAAAGATCAACCCCCCGGTTCCTCCAAAAAGCGTGCGGATAATAATCCGTGATGCACGTCGCTAGAAAAGAACCAAGTCTACCCCGTTTCTTCAAAGCAGTGATAATCTCGTTGGGCAACCAGTGAGTGGTGATGATCAAATCCGGGTTTTCGTTGATCAGATGCTTCTCAAAGGATTTGCAATGAATTGAATTGGTAATTCGCCTAAAAATCCTAACGAACCGGTCGACCGCCCTGATATCGGTTAAATAATATCCAATCCCGAACAACCATGGGCAGCGGTTAACCATGAATAAATATATCGCTGGATAAGACTTTTTAAAAAGAGGGGTCGTATAGTTCAGGACATCAAAAAGACTGACTACAGCCTCTGGAAAAATATCTCCGGTTACCTTATTGAGTGCTTCCGCCGCCCTACGGTGGCCTGCTCCCGCATCAGTATAGATAATGAAAATTTTAGTCAGGGAAACTCATTCCTCTCTACGGTCAGTCTGTTGTATATTATAATTTTTTTCGCGGCATTCGTCAATTTTAACTTTTTAGCTGGTGTGTTCATCCGTCACTAGTACTTTTTCGATCTTCACATGCCGGTCTTCCGCTTTCAACACCAAGTAAGCTGTTTCCTTGGAGAAATAGCTACAAACCGAACCTGGATTAAGTAAACGAATCCCTTTTTGGACCCCATCATAATAATGATGGGTATGCCCAAAAAAAGCCAAATCAGCTCTTAATTTCCGCGCCTGGCTTACCAATAATGAAAAATCCCGGTTTACTTCAAATAAATGTCCGTGAGTAAAAAAACAATTTATCTTTCCAAATTTTGAACTAAACCAGGTTGGAAAAATCCCCTTGATATCATTATTCCCTTCCACTCCATCCAGGTTAAAACCGATCAATTTTTGAAGCCGCAATGCCTCTTCGATGCCGTCTCCCAAATGAAACAATAAATCAAACGGTTCTTCTCTGAGTACAATCCGCTTCAACACCCCCATATTCCCATGGCTGTCGCTGACGATTACTACTTTCATCTTTTCGCTTCAGTCCCTTTGATTACTACAATGTTTTTCTCTTTTTCATGAGCCTCGGTTTGCTAGGGCAATTGGCTATCTGTCCCCAACAAATTACAAATTCCATTTTCTCTCTTACCTTTTTTCCCCAAATCGGCAAACACTGCTGACTTCTGTCTTCTGTCTCCGATATTCAATTTCCCAAACGTTCTTTTTCCTGCAAATTACTAATATCTTTCTAAAGGTGAATTCCCTTCCAGCAGCGAAAATACCGCACAACTAAGTGAGGTGCGAAAACTTGAAGACCAAAAAATGGCTGCTTTACCAGTTACCTTTGATTATTGTCAGTGTTTTCATTCCTTTACCCCAGACGTCCGCTGTAAAAGTCACCTTCAACAAGGTCACCGTAACCGTTCCGGGTGATTTTATAGTTCTTCCTAAACCCGTTCCTCCGGTAAAAAAATCGGGCCTATCTGAAATCAGAAAACGTGATTGGCCTAAGCCGAAAGAGATTAAAGGCATTTATGCCACCGGTTGGATGGCCGGCTCAGCCAAATGGTTTCCAAGATTAGTGCAATTCATCAATGAAACGGAAGTTAATTCCCTCGTAGTGGATGTTAAGGATGACACCGGAACCATAAGCTATCAATCCCAAGTGGAACTAGTCAATCAGATCAA
>JBLNDC010000412.1:0-2769 GCA_050261255.1 Bacteroidota bacterium | reverse complement strand
CTTTTTCAATATAAACTACGTCGACGCCTTCAAGGATGGCTAAATGAACCGGTTGGCCGATGATCTCCGCCAATTTTCGCATAAAAGGCAACGCCTCGGTCTTTAATTCCAGCTTTTTTAGGAACAAGCCGCTGATTTCGATGAACTTCAAGCCGATTTTATAGGTGTTGTTTTTGGGGTCTTTTTCAATATAACCTCGGTTTGATAAAGCAGTCAATAGACGGTAGACCGTACTTTTATGAAGGCCGATATGATGACCGATCTCGGTTACTCCCAGACCTTCCTTAACAGTAGCCAAAAGTTCGATAATATCAAGAGTTCGCTCAATTGTTTGCACTTTATTCTCGGACATTTATTCACCTTGTTTTAATATGTAAAACAGCGTTTCGGATTCATTAATATTATACCCGGTTTCAACTGTAAAGTCCAGCCGGTTGCTGAAACTATCAGATAAAATGAAAATTTTTAACGTTAAAAAAGACTGTCATAATCGACAGCCCCAAAACCCTCTTTATCCTCGATTCTCAGTCAATCAAATAGCCCGTTGAAATTCCCTTACAATTCGCCTTCGTGGATAACTCATCCAAGTGCCGCAATCGGTGATCTCTATGTTCTAAGTGTTATCTGTATTTTCTAGGGTCCCAAGGCGGCGTTTCCGGAAGCAACGAATGAAATTCCTTGATTAATCGGGCTTCGTATTCACCCTGATAAGTTTCATTAAAAAAATGGCCTAGCGCTTCCTCAGAGAAACGCTTCCATGATTCCAATTCGTATCCGGGATTAATTGGGTAAAAGAGCGCTCCATTGGCCTTAGCCGCCTCCAGATCCCCCAAGGCGTCTCCCACCATTAAAATATGATTGGCCTGATATTTGCCAACTGCTGCTAACTGAAGATGTTCTTTTTTAGTCCCCATTTCTTGACCGGCAATTAAAGCCAGATGCTTATCGATTCCATGTTCAGCCCATTCGCGCTCCAAGGCCTCACAAGGGGTTTGAGAAATACAGATTAAATCAGCTTGACCGGACACCTTTGCCAGGCTTTCCCTGACATAGGGAAAAGGCGGGATATTATGGACCAATTCCTCAATAGTTTTGTTAACTGCAATACTCCAGTCCAAAATCATTTTTAGAACCGGGTCACCGGTCTTTGCGACCTTTTCCTCAAGGGTCTCGTTGCTTAAAAGTGATCCGGAATTGACCCAATCTCGAAATGATTTTAAATCAGGAAACTTAATCCCTTTCTCCTTGACCTCTTCCCTCTCCGCCAGCAAATCCAAGACTTTTAAAAGCGCCGGAAAACGGTTACTACCGCGCCATTTTGAATAAAGATTGACAAATTCAACAGCTTCCCGAAGATATTTAGCAATAGGTTGTAATTGAAAAAATTTAATATAATTTGGGTAAAAACACTCTTTTTGCTTAATTTCCATTGTATCAAAGACACATCCATCGGAGTCGAACCCGATAAAAAAATCATGCTGCGGCTGGAAACTTCCTAATCGATCTTGGTTGTTTTCCATCTGTTACCTCCAAATACTAAAGTAACCATTAGTCAATAGCATTTCTAGATACTCCACTGAGGTTACCCGGGACAATCGAAAAGATAAAAATAGGCAACCGAACGCAAACCTTACATTCATACCTTATCCTTGCGCCTCGTGCCTATTATATTCCCCATTTTTAATGGCTTTACTTTCAAGCATTCCTGCTAATTAACAGGTCTGTGGCAGATTGAAGATTACTGACCGTTTCTTGTATTTTATCCTTGAGCGATCCGGTATAAGCAACACTTTCCAAATACCGATCAATGATCTTTTGAATTTCAGCAAGACCGCTTGTCTCCACTGGGGAGGACTCTAATTTCAAATTAATCTCATCAAACGTTTCGCTACTTAATGCAAATATGGTTTCCGCCACTTGCCGCATCTGATCAAGCTCAATTACACATTTAGCAGCGTTTTCATTCAAACTTTCAAAAACGGAGTTTATTATTTGGTCTAAAGCGATTTTGCCTGATTCAACTTGATCGTTTTTTGGCATCAAGCCCACAATATGATCGGTTTGGGTTTGAATTTCACCAATTAATCCGCTAAGGCTATTGGATGCTCTTTTAGACCGTTCTACCAAATTGGCTATTTCCTTGGCTACTACGCTGAATCCTTGCCCTTCCGCGCCGGCTCTTGCAGCGCTAATCGCGCTGTTAAAAGCTAACATTTCACTTTCTTCTTCAATCTCTCCCAATTCTTGCATGATCCGGTCGACCCGCCCGGAGGTAGCGCCTAATTCCCGCAGAAAGATAATCAAGTTATGAGATTCGTTATGAACTTCAACCTGCCGGTCGGCTATACCTTTTAAATAGTCTTGATTGACAGTCAAAAGGCTATTAAATTCTTGAGATATTTCACTCAATTTGCGGGGCAGATTTTGCAGCCCGGTTAGTCCGGAGATTAACCCTTGAATCTCTTCATCCACTCTTTTACCAACCTGTTGTTGATCATGTAAACTGGATTGAACTTCATGATATACCTCACGCAGCTGGACTTCTAGAAAAAATAGCTGATTAAAACCGGAAACCAATTCCTCAATAAGGTAATTAAGCTTATTACTTGCGTTTTTAAATTCCATTGCTAAGGAATGCCACTTAGAAATAGCTTCATTAAGAATCAATCCGGTAGTGCCTAAACCTTCTCCAGCGTAAATGGGTAATTTAACCTGTAAATCAGCGCCACTCCCTTGTAAGCAATTAATAATCCGTTCGGCCGGCTCCTC
>JBLNDC010000411.1:0-3572 GCA_050261255.1 Bacteroidota bacterium | reverse complement strand
ATTCCCGGCTCCAATAACACATGCTTCCAAGTGTATGCTCCTCCAATTAAGCATTAATTCATATAATTCTAAGCAGCCCAATACAATTTAATGACACTTTTAGGCTTGGAGGTATCATGGAGCCACGCGACCAGTTTCAATCTTTTTGCCGGAATAACCAGAACCGACCCGATTTTGCCCAGCGTCTCTTTAGCCAATTTCATAAAGAGCTTTCCCCCGGACCCAAACCGCCGTTAATTTGGTTGGAAGCTAATGCTTGTTCGGGGGATTCCATTTCGACTTTAAATTCAGTGGAACCGGATTTGGGGCAGATTCTCTGCTCATTGGTGGAAGTCCGTTTTTGGAACGCCCTAATGCCGGACCAGGGGCAAAAAGCCCAGGAACTTCTTTTTGCCACGGCTGAAGCCGGCGATTTCGTATTAATCGTTGAAGGGGCCATCTCCACCGCCGGGGGTGGAAGATTCGCCATCCCTTTTAAAAGCGGGGACTATCTGTTCACCAGTGAAGAACTCCTACTTTATCTGGCTCCCAAGGCCAAATATATCATCGCGGCAGGCACTTGCGCCGCTTTTGGCGGACCGTCCGCCGCCCGGCCGAACCTGTCCGGGAGCAAGGGAGTTTGGGAAATCATCCAAGATCGGCCGGTCATCAATGTCTCCGGATGTCCTATCAACCCCGACTGGCTGACAGGAACCCTTTTCCATTTATTGCTTTTCGGTTTGCCTGAAGTGGATCGATACCAGCGTCCCACCTTATTTTACGGTCAAACCATCCATAGCATCTGCCAGCGTCGTTCTTATTTTGATACCGGTTCTTTCACCATCAAGCTGGGCGATCCCGAATGTATGTATTCATTAGGTTGTATGGGACCGGTCACCGGAGCGGATTGTCCCTACCGGCTTTGGAACGATCATCTGAACTGGCCGGTGAAGGCCAGTACTCCTTGTATCGGCTGCACCAAGTCGGGCTTCCCGGATCGCTCCACTCCTTTTTATACGCCGCTCCCCGATAAACTGCCTTCACGTGGGCAGGATACGGAAAGGGGGAATCCGAATGCCGAAAAAAATCTCGGTTAGTCCGGTAACCCGGATCAGTGGCCTGTTGAGTATCGATCTTTATTTGGACGAAAACGGCAGAGTCAAGGAAGCCAATGTGATTGGAGAGCAATTTCGCGGCTTTGAAGCGATGATGAAAGGCCGCCATGTCACGGACGCGGTCTATTTTACTCAACGGATCTGCGGGATCTGTTCCATGGCCCACGGATTTACCGCCGCCCGATTAGTGGAGCAGATTTACGGGGTTACCCCTACCCCGGAGTTGGTCTTACTTCAGCAAATCATGCTTGGAGCGGAATTCCTTCAAAACCATATCCGCCATTTCTACCTGCTTGCCTTGCCGGACTATCTGGATACCAATGTGATACCAAACTCCGGCGCTCAATTCTGCCCAGCTGATTCCCGTTTCAACCAAAAAGAACAGCAGCGGCTAACGGAACATTATTTTTCAGCCATGGAATATAGCCGGAAATGCCACGATGCTTTGGCGGTCTTCGGAGGCAAAATTCCGCATCAGCATGGCTTAACTCCGGAAGGAGTAGCAGTGTTTCCTGATGCGGACCGTCGGAAACAATTTTTATCGTTACTCCTACAAGTACATGATTTTTTAGTGAATATTCAACTTCCGGATGTTTATCTACTGGCAAAAGTTTACTCGGAATACTTTCAAATCGGCTCCGGACCTTACCGTTTCATCTCCTTTGGACTTTTTGATCCCCGGTTTGGCGGCCATTTCCCCGCAGGAATCATCAATAACGGAGAGCTTATTCAAATTAATCCCGCTGAGATCCGGGAAAGTATCATATATGCTTGGTATGAGGAATCAGAGTCCGAAACCCGCCCTGCTCCGGATAAACCATTGGCCTATACTTGGGTTAAAGCTCCCCGCTATCGCGGTTTATCATATGAAGGTGGACCGCTGGCGCGAAAAATTATCCGGAACGGCAACCTTAGTCCGGGGGCAACGGCGACCGGAACCATGGCCAGACTGGTGGCGCGGACGGAAGAAGCGGTACTCATCGCTGCCTGGATGGGAGACTGGCTAAAAATGCTTCCAATGGAAGGCCGGTATATTTCCCCGCTGGTTTCTCCCTTCACCAATCAAGCCATTCAAACAAACGACGCGCCGCGCGGCCCGTTACTCCACGCTATGGCCACCGGGGATGAGAAAATATCCGCATATCGGATTATTACTCCAAGTACCTGGAATTTTTCACCCAAAGACGAAACCGGTATCCGCGGCCCGGCGGAAGAAGCTTTAATCGGAGCTATCGCCAATCCAGCCAGCCCGTTGGAACCGGGATCGGCCAATGTTGGCCGTATTATCCGCTCGTTCGACCCCTGCCTCTCCTGCGCTACTCATTTTATTGACTGGGAAGGCCGAAACAAACTGAGTTTAAATATTATGATCTGAAGGAGTAACGAACAAATGACAAATGAAGATGTCTCCAACCCCAGCCGCCGTTTTACCCGGGCCGAACTGACACAATATAACGGCCAGAACGGTAAACCCGCTTATGTGGCCGTTAATAATACGGTCTATGATGTCACTCCTGTTTTTGTCCAGGGGAAACATTTTAATCATCTAGCCGGACAGGACTTAACCGGCGCTTTTTTAAGGCAACACGCGCCGGTGTCCCTTTCGGGGTATCCGGTAGTAGGATTATTAGTTGATTAATTAACACCTGTGTTTCTCGTCATCAACTCCGCACATTAAGGTAGTTAACCTTAATCCATGCCTGCCTTCAATTAGACTAGTAATATAAAAAAGGTTCCGTAGCATCAGATCCGGGGCATTGGCGGATTCTTCCCCGTATTTCACCAAATCCCCGCTTTCCGCCATAATCCGGGCTTTAATCGCATCACAATAAGGAGGGATTGGCGGTGGGCTTACTGGGGGAATCATTGGCTGCATCCCGGTAAGTTGGAAATACACTCCCCGGAAATTGGCCGCATGTTGGGCTTCGTCTCTGGAAAACTCCAAAAATAATTCACGGGCGCGTTGATTGGGGGCCTGATTAGCCAGCTCCTGGTAATATAAAGAATCGCTCATTTCATCATGAATATATTCGATCAGCCGGGATGGTAGATCGGTATAGTACATTGTTCCATCGGTCATTAATAACACCTCCGAAACTATATTATGCGTTTGGAATATTAGCCGACAGGGAAATATGAAAAGTATTTAAAGAGATGCTATGAGCATTATATTTAAAATGTTTGTTTAGGTATGTATAAAAAAGGTTTTTATTTTACTCTTTACCCTTTTCACTTTACCCTTCCAAAAAAATCAACAAAAAAACTCGCTATTTCAGCGAGTATTGGTTGACTTTTTTGGTGGACCTGAGGGGAATCGAACCCCTGACCGGGAAAAGATAAGTGTGAAGGGTGAAGTTTGAAGTTTGAAGTTTGAAATAAAACCCTGTTGAAAAATCTATGCCTTCTTAGCTTTAAGTTTCTTTACTATAACAGTCAAAATTGCCAGTAGTTCGTTACATTCCTTAGTCAGACCATTCA
>JBLNDC010000410.1:0-3769 GCA_050261255.1 Bacteroidota bacterium | reverse complement strand
ATGGTCTTCCGATGTTTAATGATGTGGTGTTTTTCTATTACAACAGCGAGCTATTGAAGAAAGCCGGTATAAAGGAACCGCCGAAGACCTGGGATGAACTGGTCCAACAAAGTAAAATTATCCAGGAAAAAGGTTTGGCTAAATATGGTATCATCTGGGGTTGGGCTCAAGCCGAAGGCTTAATCTGTTATTATAATGCAATAGTTCATGGATTCGGCGGCGACCTGGTTGATAAAGCCGGAAGGCCTAGTGTAAATACGGCCGCCAATATCAAGGCCTTAACTTTTATGGTTGATTCCATCCACAAAGATAAAATCACTGATCCTGCTTCCATCACCGCGGATGATCGTTCCATGCTCAACGTTTTTGTTCAAGGTCAGGTTCCTTTCGGCATGAATTGGTCTTTTGCATGGAGCTTATTTAATGATCCCAATGAATCCAAGGTCCCCGGTAAAATTAAGGTCGGGTTAGTACCGGGTTCGGCAGGGGTTCGTAGTGCTACTTGCGCTGGTTCAATGGGACTGGCGATTACAACCACTTCTAAACACAAAGAAGCAGCCTGGAAATTTATTGAGTTCTTGGCCAGTAAGAAAATACAGAAACAACAAGCGATTACCAGTGGCGCCCTGCCGATCTGGAATTCCCTCTATAATGATCCGGAACTCAAGCAGAAACACCCTGCCTTGCAGGAGATGGGTAGTCAGTTAAGTACTTCTTACAACCGGCCTTCTGTTGTTTGGTACAATGAGTTTTCTAACGTGTTGCAAGTCGAGATTCAGAATGCGCTAACCCAGAAAAAAGCTCCTAAACAGGCACTGGATGATGCCCAGAAACAGCTGGAAAAATTAAGCAAACAGTATAAATAATATCGTTATTTATTATAGGCCCGGTTAACCGGGCCTATAATACCTAGGGCTGAGGAGCGGTGAAAAAATGGAGCGTAAATTGGGGAATTCAGTTTTTCACAATAATAAGCAAGGATATTTGTTTATCTGGCCTGCTTTGTTTTTAATCTTTGCGATTGTCCTATATCCGTTGGCTTATTCTTTTTATGTGAGCTTGCATAATGTTTTTGGTTTAAGTTTCACTTTTATCGGGTTCCAAAATTACTGGGATATTTTAAGTAGTGACTTTTTTTGGCAGGCGACCGGCCGCACTCTATACTTTACGGTAGTAACCGTAGCGCTTGAGCTTTTTTTCGGTACCCTAATCGCATTGCTGCTCAATGAGAAATTTAAAGGCAGGGGTTTTATGCGAGGTTTGGTGATACTGCCGTGGGCCTTGCCGACGGTTGTAAACGGCGTACTCTGGTCTTGGATTTTTGATTCAAATTACGGAGCTATGAATGGTCTCTTGAAACAAATTCATTTAATTAAGGATTATCATTTTTGGTTGGGTACCCCCTTTTCGGCCATGAATTGTGTTATTGTTGCCGATGTTTGGAAAAATACTTCGATGATTGCTTTGATATTACTAGCCGCTCTCCAAACGATTTCAACCTCTTATTATGAAGCCGCCAAGGTTGATGGCGCCAATATATTTCAGAGGTTTTTCCGGATCACGCTACCGTTTTTGAAACCAGCCATGCTGGTGGCGTTGGTGCTCCGTACCATGGAAGCCTTTAAGGTATTTGATATAATTTATATCATGACCAAGGGGGGCCCCGCTAACGGTACTCAGGTTATCACTTATTATACATATCTGACTTCCTTTCAATATGTTAAGTTCGGCTATGGTTCGGCCTTATCTTATTTAATATCAGTGGCAATTCTTTTACTGGCTTTGTTTTATATCAAAATATTCTATACCGAAGAATTATAGGAGGCCGCAGATGACAACTAAATCTGAGTATATACCGGTTAAATCAGTTGGGTCTGATTCGAGGTCCCCGATTTTAAATTTTATTATCTATTCATCGGCTATATTGCTGGCTGTCGTAATCTTAGCTCCTTTTGTTTGGTTGCTTATTTCGGCAATTTCCACCAAGGCGGAACTCTTATCCAATCCGATTCATTGGTTGCCGCCACACCCAACACTTATGAATTTTCAAAAGTTGTTTATGGGCGGAATGACTTCAATCAGCGGTGGCGAGATACCGCCTTTTCATGAAGCCATCCGAAACAGTCTGGTAGTTTCTTTGAGTGCTACTTTATTTTGTTTGATTATCGGCGCATTGGCTGCATACGCATTTGCGCGCTTAAATTTCTGGCTTAAAAAACAATTATTAATTATTGTCATTGCCATTAGGATGCTACCTGAAATTGCCTTAGTTGTACCTCTTTATATATTAATGCGTACTTTGCATCTTATGGACACACCCTTGGTGCTGATACTTGTATATACGTCATTTTTACTACCTTTTATTATTTGGTTATTGAAGTCCTATTTTGAAAGCATCCCCAAAGAATTGGAAGAAGCCGCTTATGTTGATGGCGCCAGTAGAATTCAAATTTTGGGCCGGATCATACTGCCCTTATCCGTACCGGGGTTGATCACCAGTGGAATTTTCGCTCTTTTAACAGCTTGGGATGAATTTTTATTTGCTTTGATATTTACTTCAACCTATAATGCAAAAACCATTCCCGTTTCGATTTCAGAATTCACAACCCGCCATATGATTGACTATAGTTTAATGACCGCAGGCGGCCTTATCGCGGCGCTACCTCCGATAGTTTTTACGTTATTGCTGCAGAAGTATATTATTAACGGCTTAACCGCCGGAGCTGTAAAAGAGTAATGTGAGGAGTCAAGGTTAGCATGAATGACTTGGTTCAGAATACTGCGGAACTTCGTAGCTTTAATACCAAAAAAATTATCGGATATTTACGGTTTAATCCGCCAATCACCAAAAAAGAATTGGCTGATCGGCTCAATCTTAGTTTTGCAACGGTATCGAATATATGCAATCAACTGGTGAATGATGCAATTTTACAGAATATGGATTCCGAGGCTTTTAACGGCGGCAGGATACCCAAATTAATCTCAATCAACCCCTTTTCCAAATATATTTTGGGCCTTGATTTGATTCAAAGTGAAATTGTTAAAGTTGCCATCATCAACTTAAAAGGGGAAATTGTCCGGGTAAGCCGTGACAAATTGCCGGTAACAAAGAATTTACTGGAGACTATTCAGCTTTTGCACAAAAAAGCATTGGAAATTTTGGCGCAGCAAAAAATTGGTTATGAAAACCTGCTTGGTATCGGGGTAGCAGCCCCCGGTATCTTTAATAAAAATAGTTGTACCATTGTCAACTCGACTAATCCGGTATTTGAAAATCAACCATTGCAAGAAATGATCGGAAGGGTCTTTAACCTTCCGGTATGTATAGAGAATGAATCTAACTTACTGGTGGTAGCCACAGCGTTAGTCGGCAACCGGAATTTTAAAAATAAGGATTTGATATACATTTATATCGGGGATGGTCTTGGTACCGGGATTATTAGTAATGGTAAAGTGATTACCGGGAATAGTGGTTTAGGCGGTGAAATTAGCCATATGCCCATTGGTGAACAATGCTTCGAGTGCTATTGCGGTCATACCCATTGTATTGAAACTGAACTAAGTTTACAAGGGTTTTTAAAAAAGTTTTATCAAAAAAGCGGTCAACAACCAAGGGATACAGACCAAGCCTGGCAACAGTTTTTGGCGGCAGTAATCGCCCAAAAGCCAAAGGCATTATCGGTTATTGCCGAGAATGGAAAGTTGCTCGGTCGACTGATCTCCGTATTAGTCAATATTTTCGATCCGGAAGTCATTTATATCGGCGGGA
>JBLNDC010000409.1:0-11304 GCA_050261255.1 Bacteroidota bacterium | reverse complement strand
GATCTTAATATTTCTGAGATCATCGGACCCGGGGGTTTACACTCGACCTTTAAATATTTCAAATTAGGATGTTGGTTCATCAAGTCGGCTAATACTTTGCCTTCGATAACTACGCCAGTCTCCACCGGTGAATATTGAACCATTATCGGGATGTGAACCGCGGTCGCAATCGCCATTACGTGATCAATGAAAGCAGCTTTGCCGGCTGGTATCAAAAATGGCGGCAAAACCATTAACGCGTCTGCGCCATGTTCTTCCATTTCCAAAGCTTTCTCCACCGCTAATTCTGTGCATTGTTCATTAACTGTAGCAATGACAGGGACTCTTCCTTGCGCTGTTCGAACTGAAACTTGTAACATTTTCAGTTTTTCCGCTTCGGAAAGTTTATAAAACTCGGTGGCGAAACCAAACAGAGTAATTCCTCCGACGCCCTGCCGTATTTGAAAGTCAACCAGTTTTTCTAAATCGCCGTAATGCACTTTGCCAGTGTCATCAAATGGTGCGGCCAGCACCGGCAGAATCCCGCTCAGTTTAACGCTACTCATTCATCCTTCCTCCTGGTAACGGTATTAGTTGTTTTTCTTACCGGTGGCTCTGTTTCCGACTGATAATTGTGAGAATTCCACTAGTTGGTCCGTAACCGACGCTACAATCGCCTCAAAGAACCGGCGCCCTTTTTCCGGAGAAGCTAATGATGGATCACCCAAATTGCCATCCGGATTAAGGTCGGAAAACCTCACACCCAACTTGATTGGTCCCGATTCGGTCATATCAATGACTGAATTGGGTGATAATTTCGGATAACAAGGAACGGCCAACCC
The DNA here is from genome assembly GCA_050261255.1 of Bacteroidota bacterium. Classification (GTDB taxonomy): domain Bacteria; phylum Bacillota; class UBA4882; order UBA8346; family UBA8346; genus JAAYHS01. The sequence continues at coordinate 10,483 of JBLNDC010000409.1, read as the reverse complement.
CTGACGGGCTGCTTCCGGAAGTAAATATTGTACTATTGAGGTTTCCAATTCACAAGCATGTCCCGTACCTCCGGGAGCTGATTCACGCAGTTCCCGAATAGCGGTTTGCGCTAACTCCCAATATGTTCCACAACCAATCAACGCTTTGGATTTTAAACCCAATATGTTGACAGCCATCTGGGTCGGTACCGAATTCCCTCCGTGCCCGTTCAGGAAAAATATTCGTTGAAAACCTGCAGTGAGTAAAGAATCTCCGATGTTAACTAAAACTTGAACATAAATTTCGGGATTGAGGGATATCGTAAATAAATCCAAATGATGCGGGGAACAACCCAACCATAAAGTAGGAGCTAAATAGCATTTTAAACCCCGTTGTTGCAATTGTTGATCAACAGCGGCAACTACTCTACTGGTTATTAAAGTATCTGTCTGGACCGCTAAGTGAGGTCCATGCTGTTCCAAGCTGGCCACCGGTACTACCACCATCGCATCTCCATCACTGGATGCACGGCGTATCTCTTTCCAGGTCATCATACTAAGCTCCGACATTGTTACTACGCCTCCCGTTATTTTTTAAATAGGACTTCTGAACTAAAAACACCCCAGCAAGGGTAATTATTCCTGAACTAATGAGTTTAAAATTGATTGGCTCCTTAAGAAAGACAAATCCGATCAGTCCGGCAATAAAAGGTGTAATATAGGCATAGGTACCGACTTTTGCCGAAGGCCAGGCGCGCAATAAATACAAATATAAGCAGTTAGCGATCATGGCGTCAAAGACGAGCATATATCCAAAGGCGGCTAAACCCGGCCAGGTGAAGGAGGAGCCCTGCCAACCAGGAAACACCGTCCCCAATAAGAGTAACGCTAAACCGCCAACCATCATTTGGCCCGCCATTTGAGCAGCGGCCGTCAGTTTACTCCGGGCACGGTTATTATAAACAGATCCCAAAGCCCAACAAGCCGCCCCTCCCAAAATCAAGCAAGCGCCTTGCCACTCAACAACATGAGCTTCCGATCCAGTGATCATCAGAAAAACTACTCCCCCGAATCCGATGAATAGCCCTAACCAACCGGTATTATTCATCTTGGGGGCTTCAGGTTTTATTAAATCGAGCAAAGCCATAAAAACCGGAGCACTAGCCACTAATAATGCCGCTGGGCCCGATGAGACGGTCTTTAACCCTAAAATACCCAGCCCATTGCCTCCCAAAAACAATAGTAAACCCGGGATTACTATCTTGGGTAACTCCTCTCGCAATGGGGGCAAGCGGCGTTGTTTCCATCCGGTGTAAATTAAGGTTAAAATTCCGGCCAGAAACAACCTCCCCCCCAAAAAAAGTAAAGGTGTTATATTAGTGATTCCAATTCGGTTTATGGGATAACCCGAACCCCAAATCAAGCAGATTAGGAGATACGCTAATCCTAACTTTAATTGATTAGGTTTATTTAATTTAAAAGAAAGATCTGTACGCAATTTAAGATCCGCCTATATTAATTTAGCCTTTCACTGCGCCATTGGTAATGCCGACAACAATAAACCGTTGGAAGAAGGTAAAGAATAAAACCGGGGCTAGGCAAAAAATGGTTGCACCAGCCAATATTTGGTCTTGGGAAACAATATAACTGCCGATAAAAGAAGCCAAACCAACGCTGCCGACCCATTTGCCCTGATCGCTGATGAATATTAATCCAAAAAGATATTCGTTCCAAGTTACAAAGAAAGTGGTAACTAAAACGGTGATAAAACCATTAAGACTGATTGGGAGAGTAACCCGCCATAAAGTTTGTAACCGATTGCAACCATCGATATATGCCGCTTCTTCAATTTCAAAAGGAATGGTGTCGAAGAAACCCTTCATGAGCATTACGGCCACAGCCATGCTCATGGCGGTATCGGCAATAATTAACGAAGCAAAGGTATCAACCATTCGCAGTTTACTGAAGACAATGAATAAAGGAGTAATCACCATTGGACCAGCTATCATCTGCGTACTTAGGATCGCCATCGTCAAAGGGTTCCGGCCGCGATACCTAAATCTGGAAAAACTATATCCGGCCAGTGTTGCAAATAATGCTGTCAAAAACACTGTAAATACGGTTACAAATGCAGTGTTATTGATCCACGTCCAAATTGTCCCTTCCGCAAACAACCGTTGATAGCCTTCGAAACTAAAGGGTTGCGGCCAAAATTTGGGTGGGAACGAAAACAAAGCGCTTTCCTGTTGCAAAGAACTATTACACAACCAATAGATGGGGAAAATAACCAAAAAACAAGTGATTGTTAAAATGCAATAAAAAATTCCTTTAGTGATCCATTTGTTGTTTAGAAATGTATTCAAGGCCATTCTGCTCCTCCTCCCGTTATCACTTTGACGATTCTCTAGTCAACGCAAAATATATTAACGTGATCAGCATTAGGAAAAGTACCGTCACAGTGCCAATCGCTCCGGCATAGCCCATTTCATAAAATTTGAAAGCTTTTAGATATACCTGAACAACGATGGTTTCCGTCGCCCGTGAAGGCCCGCCTTGTGTTAAGGTCCATAAAATCGTAAACCTTTGGAACGACCAGATAACGGTGAGTAGTAATAGAATTCCCATGATGCTTTTAATGGATGGTAAGGTTACATTGAGAAAACGTTGGAAGCGATTAGCTCCGTCAAGATGGGCAGCTTCATACAATTCTTCCGGAACACCCTGTAAGGCTGAGAGCAAGGCTAGGGTATGAAAGGGGAATAGACGCCAAATGGAAACAAGTAGTACACTAAACAGAGCAATCTTAGGATCGGCCAGCCATTGAACAGGTTGGGCAATCCAGCCGATTCCTTTTAAAACATAATTTAAAACACCATATTGATAATCAAAAAGCCAATTCCATACTAAAACCGCAGCTAAATCCGGGATTGCGTAGGGAATAATCATTAACATCCTGGCTAGAGGCCGCCCTTTAAACTTGGCGTTTAACAAGAGCGCCGTCCCCAAGCCAACCGCAAAAACTCCGATAATATAAAAGAGCGAATAAAGAACAGTTATATAACAAGCATGGATGAAACTGGGGTCTTGAAACATTTGAATGTAATTTTTTAATCCAATAAAATTGGCTTTTTCCACAAATTTAGCATCAGTCAGGGATAAACCTATTCCCTTTAAGATTGGATAAAAGTATACTAATGCAACGATAGATATGGCCGGTATCACTAATAAATAAGGAAAAGCGTCAAATTTCTTCTTAGCTTGTTCACTCATAGTATTACCCACTTTCTACGGGATAATCTGTCTTTTAAAATGGGTCAAGGTTTTTAAGATCCAAAAATATTCCTTGACCCATTCCTTACACCGGTTTAATAACAGCTATACACAATATCTGAAGTTATTTTTTGATGATTCCCATAATTTCTTTTTGAGCATCATTTAATGCATCTTCCACCGGTTTGTTCTTATAGATTACATCAGCTACATGGTTGACCAAAATCCGGCGAATTTGTTCGGTTTCCGCTTCATAACCTACAACCACGGTAGGCATCGGAATCAATGAGGGATCCATATAAGCCTTATAATATGGACGATCTTCCAACCACTTTTTGGGGAATTGCACTTTGGTGGTTCCGATATGCAGTCCGTAAGTGTTGTACTCGAGTTGGTTATCGCTCCGAATCCACCATTCTATAAACTTTGCCGCTTCTTTCTTATTTTTCGAATTTTTGTTCATGGCAACAAAGTTTTGGTCGAATAAGATGCGGTTGCCAGGGAAAGGCGGGCGAATCGCGTCGAATTCCTTTGATTTACCAGGGTAGAATCCATCAATAATCCCAAACTGATAAGCTCCATCGTTAATCATTGCAATTTTCCCGTCGGCAAACATTTTCCGTTGGACCTTCCAACCGATTCCTCTCGGAGTCACGTTCGCGTCGTAAACTTTCTTATACCATTTAATGGCTTCGATAAATTTCTCGTCATTAACGGCGATTTTGCCATCTTTATTAGCAATACCAGCGTTAAATCCAGAGGCGAATTTTTGGATTACTTGAGCAAAGTACTCCGACTCCGTCGGGAGCACCGGCATGCCAAGCCCATAAATATCAGGAGCTTTGGTTAACTTTTTAGCTACATCAATTAGTTCTTCAGGAGTAGTCGGCGGTTTTAAACCGGCTTCGGCAAACATCTTTTTGTTATAAATCAGATGTCCATAAGCGTACGACATAAGGTTCAACGCATATCGCTTGCCATTGATCACTGCGTCTTTGTTCAGGTCTTCCAAATCATACTTGTTGAAATTGATATATTTATCCAATGGTTCTAAAAAGCCCATCTTCGCAAAGGGGCCCAATGATACGTGGCGCAGCCACAATACATCCGGACCAGTCCCGGCTGCGGCTTCGGTCATGAATTTATCATGAACGTCGGTTGAACCGATGGCGATTCTTTCAATTTTAATGCCGGGGTTTTCTTTCTCAAACTTGTCAAGATGTGCATTGAGCCATTCTTTTCGGCCGGCCTCGGTAAACCACCAGGAGGCGAATTTAACAGTTACAGGTTTTTTTGCGAATGCCGTAAATGAAAAACTCAATGTAGCCAAGGTAAATGTAAGTAAAACGCATTTCATCAAGAGACCGGACTTTCGGTATTTCGCCATTTGAACACACTCCTTTTCAGATCTTAATTCCAAATTGCTGCTAAACTGCTCCGCGGGAAGAAAACACTCTCTTCCTCGGACATTCCGGAAACAAAAGGTTTAATTGGCCACCTCCCTTCAAGTAATTGATTTATTTAGAAGCGATAGCTATCGCTTCAATCTCAACTCGGGTCCCATTAAGAAACTTGCCGATTTCGACTGTGCTACGAGCCGGATAATCTCCTTTTTTGAAATAATGGCTATATTCTTCATTGAAATCCTTGAACTCGTTCATATCGTCGATAAAGGCCGTCACTTTTACCACCTGTTCCAAAGAGCTACCGCACGACTCCAAAATAGCCTTGATATTTTCAAGGGTTTGCCTGGTTTGAGCACGCATTTCGCCAGGGGCTATTAATTGACCGGTTTTGGGATCAACTCCGGTACAACCTGAGACAAAGATCAGGTTTCCGGCTTTAATCGCTTGGGAATAAGCACCTCCCGGCTTGGCTGCTTTTTCGGTAAAGATTACCTCTTTTTTCATTTACCTAGCCTCCTTTGATGAATTTTTGAAACTTCTGCTAAAAATTATTTCTTTTTAAAATTTGCCCCGAATAACTGCCTGTAGACTCACCTCTAACGATACTAATTCCGCCATTGACGATTACATAATCAATTCCAGCCGGATGGCGTAACGGATCGTTATAAGTAGCCCGTTCCTCAATGTTTTCCGGGTCGAAAATTACCAAATCCGCCCATAACCCTTTCTTAATTACGCCTCGATCACTTAATCCCAATCTAGCTGCGGGCAACGACGACATTTTCCGGACCGCGTCTTCAAGGGTAAGAATATGCAACTGACGGACATATCGCTCTAAAATACGGGGAAAAGTACCATATAAACGGGGATGGGATTTTCCTCCACTTTCAATGCCATCGGTTCCTACCATAGTTCCCCGGTAGCGCATTACCGTTTGGACATCATTTTCGTTCATGATAAAAGCGACCATTTGTACAACGCCGTTTTCTTCGATTAAAAGATCTCCAACCGCATCCCAAGGTTCTTTTCCTTTCAACGCAGCGATTTTTGCTACCGAGAGCCCTTCGATATCTTTGTTACGTTCTGATTTAACCCAAGTAATTATAATGTTATCCCAACCTGCAGCTTTGACGTAATTATCCCAACCAGGAAGATCCTCAATCTCAAATTCTGCTTTAATCCGCTGCCGAATCGCAGTTTTTTGCAAACGTTCCAACATGGCCGCTACTCCGCCCTCCTGTGCCCAGGGAGGAAGGATCGCCCCCAGGGAGCCGCTCCCCGCAACATAAGGATATTGATCGCAACTAATATCCAAACCCCGGCGACGGGCGTCTTCAATTAAGGCCAGCGCTTCGTTGACTTTTCCCCAATACTTGGGGCTATTAGCTTTTAGGTGAGAAATATGGCCTGGTACTCCTGCTTGCTCCGCGATGGTGATTACCTCTTGAATGGCTGGGAGTAAAGTCAGACCTTCACCTCGAATATGGGAAGCATAAAAACCGCCCTTTTTAGCCATAGCCTTAGCGATAACGATTAATTCCGCTGTATCCGCATAGCAACTAGGAGGATAAATCATCCCGGTGGTAATTCCGAAAGCCCCTTCTTCCAATCCTGCCGCTATTAACTTTTGCATCGCTTTGAGCTCATCCGAAGTAGGTTGTCGGTTGCTTACTCCATTCATAGCGACGGTGCGAAAGGTCGCATGTCCCAAAAGTAACGCGATGTTGGTTCCGATCTGATTTTGCCCGACTCGTTCAAAATACTGGTCAACGCCGGACCAGTTCCAGTCGGAATAAGATCCCAATGTCGCTTCATAGGGTGTTTTTAATAACATAATAGCTTTTGGATTTACAGGAGCCGCCGATAGACCGCAATTGCCAATAACCTGAGTGGTCACACCTTGTCTGAGTCTGCCTAAACACTGCGGTTCCCTAAGTATCGCCAAATCAGCGTGGGAGTGGATATCAATAAACCCCGGCGCCACTACTTTTTGGGCTGCGTCAATACTTTGTTTGGCTTCGCTCGAAATCGGGCTCCGAGAAACGGCTACTATTTTCCCGGCCGCAATGCCAATATCAGCCACATACCAAGGACTTCCAGTACCATCAACTACTCGTCCGTTTTTGATCAGTAAATCAAAGATCATATTTACACCTATCATTTCACATTTATTTACACCTATCATTTCACATTTAAATTGCGTCTCGTAATGCGAAACATCGTTCCAAGAAATTGGTATTTAAAAAAACCAATATGCTTCTATCCACCGTCCGATAAACCAATCACCTTGATTATTGAACGCATCCTCTGGAATTTACCGACCAGCGGTCTACTATTTCAGCCTTTCCGGAGGCTATTGAAGTGTTGGCAACCGTTAGTTCGTTAAAAAGGTTTACAGTGGTGCATATATGATTAGGGATGACCAACAACTGTTCCCCTACTTTCAAATTGCAGGCTGCGGGACCAAATAGTTTTAACATTCCATGTTCTTCTGTCATTCTTTCAAACAAGATATCTTCTCGCGGCTGTCCATTCAAAGCGATAACCGTACCCAAACCTTTGATATTAAGCGGTGGTGTGTCGGGTTTGACGTCACCCGCAAAAACTTTACTGCCTCCGTCGATGACCGCCCGGTCCGGAGCCGGACGACTCACAACCGTAACTAATACTTTCGCGGCGCAATCTTCCCAACCGCAAGCCCCTAGTTTAACTTGCATGACATCATTAAATACATATGTACCGGGACGGATTTCAGTCAAGCCAGGAACAGAGACCGAACTACGGGCGGTTGGGGTTGAACCGGCGCTGACTACCTGGATGTCAAAACCCAATCTTCGTAAATCTGCCGCTAATTTTCCCATTGCTTCCGCTTCGGCGCGGCCTTGTTGTTCAATAGTTTTCCACATTTCTTTTTCAGTTGTCCCTGTTGTTATTTGGCTAAGTAAAGCGCCCCGGTAGGTGTAAATTCCCTTTAATTCAAGATAAGGCATGCGGGTGATCTCTTCCGCTAAGAGACGGGACTTTTCGATTCCAATTCCGGTGCGGCCAAGTCCGGTATCAACTTCCAATAAAACCGGTAATTTTTTCAATTGGCCTTCAAAAGCCCGATTAAGTTCAGCAGCGCCTTCAATGCTGTCAATTCCAACACTCATCCGACATTTCCCCGCTAATTCCCTTAACCGTTTAATCTTTTTTTCGCCAACAACCGGATAGGCCAAGAAAATATCAGCTATGCCGTTATCGGCAAATGCAATCGCTTCACTAGTTTTAGCCAGAGTTATGCCTATGGCCCCGCTTTGCAATTGTCGACGTGCAATTTCAATACTCTTATGAGTCTTCGCATGAGGTCTTAGTTTAATTTGATTATCCGCAGCCAACTTGGCTATTCTTGCTAGATTAGCCTCCATAATTTTTTCCTCAATAATCAAGCACGGTGTATCCAAGTCTTTAAACAATTGATTTGGCACAATAATTCTCCTTCAATCTCCTGGATATTATCAACCCGGTTTTTAATAATAGTTTTATTTTTTGTTTCGTATCGCGGAACATCGTTTCGTTTTATTGTTAAACTAATATTACCAAATAAATATTGGTTTGGCAAGTCTAAACATATCCGCCTATACTTGCATTTTTTCTTCAAATACGTTATTATTAAAGAATATAAAAATGCTATCGTTATTATAACCACGTTGTAAGTTACATTTATTACAACCAATCGATCCTCATCAATCCAATTTATACACTTTGTTTAACTTGGATTTTTAGTAATTATAATATTTACAAGCAAAGGAAATTGTAGTGTAATGTTTGTTTAACATTTTTATCAATCTTGTTGTTTCGTCAAGCGAAACTCTGTTTCGTTTTTTTATTGATGAATTCTTTCAATATTGGATATGAAAATCCTGCTTCTTTTTTGATAAAATTATTTTTTGAGGTTCAAGTGTTTAGATGGAGGTTTTTTTAAATGACGGTATCAAATAGCACTAGTATCCATGCGCTTTCTAATAAATCTTTATTAGATGACGGAATTATCAATTCGGTAATTCGGGCTTTGGCTATTCTCGACCTTCTGGGTCAGTCTGACACCGAATTGGGGATCACGGAAATCAGCCGCGAGCTTTCGTTACATAAAAGCACTGTTTTCCGTTTAATCTCCACTTTAATGGTTGCGGGTTATGTCCAACAGAACCCTAAAAATGAGAAATATCATTTGGGTATCCATATTGCTCAATTAGGAATGAATGTACTTAATCGTATTGACTTGCGGAGGGTGGCAAGGCCTTTTTTAAATGAACTGATGAGCATTTGCAATGAAGCGGTCCATCTTGGGGTTTTGGACCAGGTTGAGGTAATTTATATCGACAAAATCGATGTCGAACGTCCTTTGACAATGGGTTCACGCATCGGAGGAAAGTCTCCCGGTTATTGCACGGGTTTAGGAAAAGTTTTACTCGCTTATGCCCCTAAAGATGCTATAGAACAGCTACTATCAAAAGGGAAATTAACCCGATATACATCCAATACCATTACGGACTATAACAGCTTAATTGAACATCTTGCCCGAATCCGCGACCAAGGGTATGCAGTTGATGATGAGGAACACGAGTTAGGAATCCGTTGTGTGGCCGTGCCCATTCTTGATTACCAAGGCCATGTAATTGCCGCACTTAGTGTTTCAGGCCCTACCTTACGGATGACCCGGGAAAAATTAGACCAGGTGATTCCCAAAATAATTGAAATTGGCGGTCAGATCTCAAAATCCTTGGGATATAATCCCGGATTGTAATAATTATCCAATTGTTAATTATAACTTGAAGCTTGGCTCCGGTTTTCCCAGATAAAATCCTTGTCCATAATTGACTCCGATCTCAGTTAACACCTTCAATATCTTCTCGCTTTCTACAAACTCCGCTACGGTTTCGATGCCAAGGGTGCTTGCCAGTTGATGCATTGTTTCCACAAATGAACGTTGAACAGGTTCACGGTCCAAGGTTTGAATAAATGAACCGTCCAATTTCAACTGGTTTACAGGAAGGTGCCTTAGGTTGACAAAGGAGTTGAAACCGGAACCGAAATCATCCAATGCGAAGCGGCAACCCATTCCCTTTAATGAATTGATCCAGAGACCGGTTAGTTTCAAGTCCTTAATCGCAGCCGTTTCCGTTATTTCAAAACCAATCCGGGAAGGTTCGACCTTGCTTGTTACTAGAAAATCTTCAATAAATCGTAATAGTCCTTCTTCTGCTAAACTGATAGCCGATAGGTTAATGAAGATTTTAATTTCCGGAGTTACTCTTAGAATATTAATCACTTTTTCGACTACCCACTGATCAATCTGCGGCATTAGCCCGAACTCTTCCGCAATTTTAATAAACTCGCCGGGAAGAATCACTTTGCCCCCCTCGCCTTTTAAGCGCAGCAAAGCTTCATAATATTCAATTTGTTTGGTATTCAAATTGATGATCGGTTGGAAAAATAATAAGAAACCCTCATTTACCAGTGCATCTTTCAATTTGACAATCCAACCGGCAGTTAGTGACAGCCGGTTGCTTTGATTATCTTCGTTATATACTTCATAACGGTTTTTCCCCATTTTTTTAGCCTGGTACATTGCATTGTCAGCGTGGGCTAATAGTACGCCGGAATCATCCGCCCCGTTGATCGGCACTATCCCGATACTTAATCCAAAATAGAAACAATTTTCTTCCAAGGTGAATTGAAACTCTTCCACTGCCCGGCAAATTTGAGCGGCGAGTCTTTTCCCTTCTTCAATGCCGGCTCCATTTTCCATCAATAAAGCGAACTCATCACCGCCAAAGCGGGCTAAG
>JBLNDC010000408.1:0-4550 GCA_050261255.1 Bacteroidota bacterium | reverse complement strand
ATTACTCAATCACTTTAGTAACCACGCCGGCGCCGACGGTGCGTCCGCCTTCACGGATCGCGAACCGCAAGCCTTCTTCCATGGCGATCGGGGTAATTAACTCGATTGACATCTTGATGTTGTCCCCGGGCATTACCATTTCGGTGCCTGCGGGAAGGTTTGCCACTCCGGTAACGTCGGTGGTCCGGAAGTAGAACTGAGGACGGTATCCGTTAAAGAACGGGGTATGACGTCCGCCTTCTTCCTTGGTCAATACGTAAACTTCGCCTTCAAATTTGGTGTGCGGGGTGATCGATCCCGGTTTGGCCAATACTTGGCCCCGTTCTACGTCTTTACGGTCGATTCCGCGCAGCAATACCCCGATGTTGTCTCCGGCTACCGCTTGGTCCAATAGTTTCCGGAACATTTCCACTCCGGTTACTACGGTCTTTTTGGGCTCATCGTTCAATCCGACGATTTGGACTTCGTCTCCAACCTTGACTACTCCCCGCTCTACCCTTCCGGTAGCGACGGTGCCCCGGCCGGTGATGGTGAATACGTCTTCAACCGGCATCAGGAACGGTTTGTCGGTCGGACGTTCCGGTGTCGGAATGTAGGAATCGACTGCGTCCATCAGTTCCCAAATCGGTTTGCAGTTCGGGCATTCTTTGTTGCCGCATCCGCATTCCAATGCTTTTAAACCGGAACCGCGGACAATCGGAATCTCGTCGCCGGGGAATTCATACTGGGAGAGCAGGTCCCTGATTTCCATCTCAACCAATTCCAACAATTCCGGATCGTCTACCATGTCGGCTTTGTTCATCCAGACTACGATGTAAGGCACTCCAACCTGACGGGCAAGCAGGATATGCTCGCGAGTCTGCGGCATTGGTCCGTCTGCGGCCGATACCACCAGGATCGCTCCGTCCATCTGGGCGGCGCCGGTGATCATGTTCTTAACGTAGTCGGCGTGTCCCGGGCAATCTACGTGAGCATAATGCCGTTTTTGGGTCTCATACTCAACGTGGGCGGTGTTGATGGTGATACCCCGCTCTCTCTCTTCGGGAGCCTTGTCGATCTCGTCGAACTTAACAAAGTTAGCTTGACCCGCTTTGGATAACACCAGGGTGATCGCTGCCGTGGTGGTCGTTTTGCCATGGTCCACGTGGCCGATGGTCCCTATGTTTACATGCGGTTTGGTCCGTTCAAATTTTTGCTTAGCCATACTAACAATTCCTCCTTATTAAATCAAAGTTTACAGATTATTATTAATTCAGTTAGCTTTTTTGAACAATAGTATCGGCAATGTTTTTCGGAACTTCGTCATAATGTGAAAAATGCATCGAGTAAACTGCACGTCCTTGGGAAGCCGAACGGATCGCAGTAGCATAACCAAACATCTCCGAAAGAGGTACATGTCCCCTGATAACTTGAGCTCCGGGGCGGTGTTCCATCCCCTCGATCCGTCCGCGACGCGAGTTGAAATCTCCCATGATATCTCCCAAATATTCTTCAGGAGTGGTAATTTCAACTTTCATAATCGGTTCCAACAAAACCGGCTTAGCTTTTTGAGCGCCTTCCTTAAATGCCATTGAACCGGCAATTCTGAAAGCCATTTCGGAAGAGTCGACTTCATGGTAAGAACCATCAAAGATCGTGGCCTTAATATCAACCATCGGGTATCCGGCTAACACACCCGAAAGCATCGCTTCTTTAACCCCAGTTTCAACCGGGGCGATATATTCCCGGGGTACAACTCCCCCAACGATCTTATTCTCAAACTGAAATCCCGATCCCGGGGGCAGCGGCTCCAACTCGAGCCAAACATGGCCATATTGGCCGCGTCCGCCGGACTGCCGGACAAATTTGCCTTCTGTTTTAACTGTTTGCCGGATGGTTTCTCTATAAGCCACCTGTGGTTTACCGACATTGGCTTCCACCTTAAACTCACGTAGCAGACGATCAACGATGATCTCCAGGTGGAGTTCGCCCATGCCGGAGATGATCGTTTGGCCGGTTTCTTGGTCGGTATGCACCCGGAAAGTTGGGTCTTCTTCCGCCAACCGCGCCAGCGATAATCCCAACTTATCTTGGTCCGCTTTAGTTTTAGGTTCAATCGCGATATCGATTACCGGTTCCGGAAATTCCATCGATTCCAAGATAATCGGATTTTTTTCATCGCTTAATGTATCACCGGTGGTAGTATCTTTTAATCCAACGATCGCCGCGATATCACCGGTAACCACTTCATCAATATCTTCCCGGTGATTGGCATGCATCCGGAGGATTCTACCAACTCGTTCCCGTTTATTTTTGGTCGAATTCAAAACATAAGAGCCGGTCTTAAGGGTTCCCGAATAAACCCGGAAAAATGCTAATTTACCGACATAAGGATCGGCCATGATTTTGAACGCCAACGCCGCAAAAGGTTGGTCATCAGCAGGGTGCCTCTGGATCTCTTCTTCCCCACTGGAAACAGTCCCGGTTACCGACGGTACGTCCAAAGGAGAAGGCAGATAATCGACGACTGCGTCCAGCAATAATTGGACCCCTTTATTTTTAAAGGAAGAGCCGCACAACACCGGGGTAATTTTAGCGGATAAAGTCCCTTTGCGGAGAGCCGCTTTAATCTCATCAACCGGTATGGTTTCGCCCTCTAAATATTTGACCATCAATTCATCGTCGAACTCGGCCAAAGCTTCAAGCAACTTACCGCGATATTCAGTGGCTAAATCCGTTAAATCCGAGGGAACTTCTTTGGTTTCAGTCCGAGTTCCCAGATCGTCAGTATAGATGAAAGCTTTTTCAGTAACTAAATCAATAATTCCAGTGAAGCTGTCTTCAACGCCAATCGGGAGCTGGATCGCCACCGGATTGGCCCCCAACCTGGTACGCATCATTTCAATGCCGCGGAAGAAGTCGGCCCCAACCCGGTCCATTTTATTGACAAACGCGATCCGCGGTACGCCGTATTTATCTGCCTGGCGCCATACTGTTTCCGATTGGGGCTCTACTCCGCCAACCGAACAAAAAACCGCTACCGCCCCATCCAACACCCGCAGAGAACGTTCCACCTCAACAGTGAAGTCCACGTGTCCGGGCGTATCAATAATATTAATTTGATGATTACGCCATTCACAGGTAGTAGCAGCAGATGTAATCGTGATACCCCGTTCTTGTTCTTGAATCATCCAGTCCATAGTGGCTGCCCCATCATGGACTTCGCCAATCCGGTGAACCTTACCGGTGTAAAATAGAATCCTCTCGGTGGTAGTAGTCTTACCGGCATCGATATGGGCCATAATTCCTATATTTCTAACTTGATTTAAATCAAATTTTCGCGACAATTTTTGTTACCTCCACAAAACCCTAGCAGCTTATGAACTAACCCCATCATCTCATTTGGGTTGTGGCCCCTAAAAAGCCAATTACCAACGATAATGAGCAAATGCTTTGTTTGCCTCAGCCATTTTATGAGTATCTTCCCTCTTTTTAATCGAAGCGCCAACGCCCTGCGAGGCATCGATTAATTCAGCAGCCAGCTTTTCCTGCATAGTCTTAAAATCGCCACGATTCCGGGCATTAGTTACTATCCACCTAATACCAAGAGCCAAACGGCGATCCGCTCTTACCTCTACCGGAACTTGATAGGTTGCGCCACCAACTCGGCGAGGTTTAACTTCTAAGATCGGCATTACATTCTTGATTGCTGTTTGGAAAACTTCCAACGGATCCTTGCCTGATTTTTCGCCGATTATTTTCATGGCATTATAAAAGATACCCTCAGCTATGCCCTTTTTACCATCAAGCATAATTCGGTTGATAAACTGAGTAATTTGTTGACTCCCATAGATGGGATCCGCTAATACTTCTTTTTTACTTATTGAACCACGTCGCGGCACTTTAACTACCTCCGTTCATTACTTCTTCTTGGTTGCGGCTGCTTTAGGCATTTTTGCTCCGTATTTGGAGCGGGCTTGTTTGCGGTTCTGAACCCCAGCCGTATCCAAGACGCCTCTGACAATATGATAACGCACTCCCGGAAGGTCTTTAACCCTGCCACCCCTAATCAAAACCACGGAGTGTTCTTGAAGATTATGGCCTTCGCCCGGAATATAGGCGGTTACTTCCATGCGGTTGGTTAAACGTACCCTAGCCACTTTCCGCAATGCCGAATTGGGTTTTTTCGGAGTTACGGTCGACACACGAGTACAAACGCCTCTTTTTTGCGGGCTACCCTCAGTCTTAATCATTTCTTCTTTGTTGACGTTATAAGTCCAACCCAACGCCGGAGCTGTACTTTTTTTGGATGCCGTTTCCCGACCTTTTTTAACTAACTGATTGATTGTCGGCAAATGATCCACCTCCTTCTAAATATGTCGCAACTGATTTGTCGTTTAAGAATTGCAGCGACATCTAATCTTTTTCCTAAGAGCTTATTTTGTAATCGCGACTACCGAAGCCCCAACTTCAATCTGACAAAGCCTTCCCAGTTCTTTTTGGGTTAAGTTAAGAGTTGTAATGGGAATCTTTTTGTCCTCGCAAAAAACAGCGAGCTTATTGGTTATATG
>JBLNDC010000407.1:0-3454 GCA_050261255.1 Bacteroidota bacterium | reverse complement strand
TCTCCAATCTTGAGTAACGCAAATTATTTAGCACGCAATCTCTAGCGTTTACGCGAAACCGGTTCACTCTCCCCGCCAAAATATCGCCCAACCCTAACCAACTTATCTTGGAAACTATTTTAGTGCTTCGAATCCTATCACTTGCCAGACTCCGGTATAAACCGGAACGGACCCACATATTCAACCCGGATTCAATCATTAATAGCAGCGTTATTAGTCCGACTGATATTATGATAACGCGTCGCGAAACTTTGGTCTTTATTATTCTTTGGTAGAGTTCCGAGAGCCGACTCAATACTTGACCTCCTGATCCCTTCGATATAACTTATAATAGATTCTCCTGATCGGGTTTTCTTTATTGAACAAGTTATCCAATTAAAAAACTGCTATACTTAAAAATATAGCAGTTTTTGGAAAATATTAAGGAAATTTAATCAATTACTTCATTTTAGCAATTATCGCGTCCGCCATTTGACTGGTTCCAACCGCAGTCGGGTCATTCCGGTCCTCTTTCATATCGTAAGTAACCGCTTTATTCTCGGCAATCACCGCCGCCACGGCCCGTTCCAAACGGTCGGCCGCTTCAGTCTCACCGATATGCCTCAGCATTAACATTCCGGAAAGAATCAACGCCGTCGGATTGACCTTATTTTGGCCTTTATATTTAGGAGCCGAGCCATGGGTCGGCTCAAACAAAGCTACACCATCCCCAATATTGGCTCCCGGCGCTACTCCTAAACCACCGACTAAACCGGCGCAAAGATCGGAAAGAATGTCCCCGTAAAGATTGGGCATTACCAAAACATCAAACGCCTCCGGACGTTGTACCAATTGCATGCACATGGCATCGACCAAAACTTCTTCGTAAGCGATCTTTCCCTCATATTCCTTGGCCACTTCCCGGGCAACCCGGTAAAAGAGTCCGTCAGTAAATTTCATAATATTCGCCTTAGCGACAGCGGTCACTTTTCTTCTGCCGTTTTGGACCGCATAATCAAAAGCGTATTTGACAATCCTCCGGCAGCCGCTAATCGATAAAGGCTTGATGGAGATCGCCGAGTCCTCCCGGATTTTACCCTTGGACATGGCGATAATTTGTCCGGCTTCCGGAGAATTCAAGTCGAATTCCACCCCGGCGTATAGGTCTTCGGTATTTTCCCGAACCATTACCACATCAATATTTTGATAACGGGAACGAACTCCCGGATAGGATTTGCAGGGACGGACACAAGCGTAAAGATTTAAGGCATGCCGTAAAGCAACGTTAACACTCCGGAATCCGGTCCCGATCGGAGTGGTAATCGGCCCTTTCAAAGCTACCTTATTGCGGCGGATTGATTCCAAAACAGCATCCGGTAGCGGTGTGCCGTACTTATCCATTACGTCCACACCGGCGTCATGGACTTCCCAATCGATTTTCACTCCAGTGGCTTCAATCACCCGGCGGGCCGCTTCCGTCAATTCCGGTCCGGTCCCATCCCCCGGAATCAGGGTAATCTTATGAACCAAAATAAATTCGCTCCTTCCAAAAGAAATGATCTGTTAACTAAAACACTTCTTCGACAGATAATGCCATCAATTCCTGCCGTTAACGCCATGAATACAAAATACCCGTTTTTCAGCGGCCGGTAATCAGTGATCAGTAATCAATTAAATCCGGACTCCGGGTCCGTTTGTTAGTAATTCGCCGTTCACTGATTATTGATTACGGTTCACTGTTTAATACCCTTTCGCTTCCTTCAAATTAACATTCTCTTCCCAAACCCAATCGGCTACCAGGTATTCGGTATATTTCCCTGGTTCTTCCCGGACGATCACTTTTTCAATACCGGCGTTAATAATCATCCTGGTACACATCCGGCATGGCCTGGTCTTAGGGGTGAACTCGCCGGTTTTAGCGTCCAAGCAAGCCAAATAAAGGGTCGAGCCTAACATACTGATCCGATCGGCGTGAATTATGGCGTTGGCTTCGGCATGCACCGAACGGCATAGCTCATAACGTTCGCCGGGAGGTATTTGTGCCGCTTCCCTAGGGCATAGGCCCAAATCGCAACAGTTTACGGTACCCCGCGGCGCCCCGACATAACCGGTGCTGATAATTTGACCGTTTTGGACAATCACCGCCCCAAACTTCCGGCGTAAACAGGTTCCTCTCTCTGCGACCTGCGTCGCAATATTCAAATAATATTCTTCCCAGGATGGTCTCGCCATTATCATACCTCCTAAGGCATTTCAAAAGAGATCATTTTTTCCGTTGTAAAACTTCGCTAAATAAACGAAGATATTCCTCGGCGATTTGGATATGGGAATATCGTTCCGCAGTGAGCAACGCTTCCCGTTTAAAAGCGGCCAGCCGTTCCGGTTTAAAGGCCAAATCCAAAACCCCTCCGGAGATCGCTTCCGTATTTTCAGCCACTAACAACCCGTTTTGTCCATCAGTAATCGTATCATTGGCCCCTGCGGCCGAAACGGCGACTATCGGCACTCCAGCCGCCAAAGCCTCCAATTGAGCTAAAGGTTTAACCTCGGTTTTGGATGTCATTACAAACAAATCGGCTGCCGCTAAATAATCGGGGACAAACTTCGGGTCGACCATCCCCGTGAAGATGACTTGCTCCTCTATTCCCAATTCCGAGGCCAGTTGCTTCAAACCTTTTAAAGCCGGTCCGTCGCCAACGATCATTAATTTCACCGGTTCGGGGGCTTTGGCTAGAATGATCCGGAACGATTGTAAAAGAAAGCCCAGATTTTTTTCCGGCGCCACCCGGCCGATATTGATTAAGACTTTTTCCTTTGAAAGCCGGTATTCCTTCTTTACCCAATCGCCGTTAGCCGCTTGAAACCTGGTTAAATCCGTAGGGTTCGGAATAACTTTGATATCATTGGTAACCCCATACTCTAAAAGAATCTGCCTGGCTGTATCCGCCGGAGTCGTGATTTGGTCAACCGACTGGGCGAAACGCCGGACTTGGTTTTTGGAGAACCACTTTACCAAAGCGGAAGGCAAAGGAACATAATGAGTATATTGATCGTATTGCGTATGGAAAGTATAAACGATCGGCGTTTTCCTGCTTCGGGCCAGTTTAAGGGCTAACGGGCCTAACACGAAAGGATGGTGGCTGTGAATTATGTCAAAGTTAAGGTTCTTTAAGACCTTTGAAATTTTAGGCGAATAAGGGATGGCAACCGGGTATTTGACTTTCCGGGTCAAATCAACCGCTGGATACCGATGGATTCCCGGTTCCTCATCAACATAATCATCAAATTGCGGCGCAAAGATATCGACTTGATGCCCTAGTTCCAAAAAACCTTTCCGCAGCAAACTAACTGCTCCGACGACCCCGTTAACTAAGGGGTGATAACAATTGGTAAATACAGCGATTCGCAAGAGTTATGCCTCCATATCTTTGTGCTATTCTAAAAACTAGTATTCGGCATCCATCCGATTATCCCT
>JBLNDC010000406.1:0-4730 GCA_050261255.1 Bacteroidota bacterium | reverse complement strand
CTTCGTGCTCTTCGTGGTAGTAATGTTTTAAATATTCAACGTAATTCTCATGGTTTGAAGTATTTTCTAAGTAGCCGTTAACTTTTAAATGATTTGGATTACTCCCACAATAATACCGACGACAAGGATTCGGGATCAGCGACCCTTAAAAATTCATAACCGATGCCGGTGGCGCCCTGGAAGAAAGCGGGATTATACGGCCCTTCCTTCCAATTCAAGCCATACCTGCCTCTTTTCTTAGCAACCGCAATAACTTCGGCTGTTCTTCGGGCGGCTTCTTTCAATAATTGTTCATCGTTCATTAGCATTCCGGCGGCTAAAATCGTCTCCACCCGGCCCATGTTACCGCAACATAAATGGTCGATATATTCGATGGGAAACTTTTTGGTGGTCTCCAGGGCGATCTTAATCTCATTCAAAACCTGATCATCCGGGCGAATTTTATAGACCCCAACCCGGGCAAGACCGATTCCCGGAGCGCCGTTACACCAGCTATTCCAGACTCTCGGATTCTCGGGATCATATTTGCCCCGATAATCCGGCCAGTTATTTTTCTCTGCTACAAACACGCTTCGTTCATACCGGATCGCTTCCAAACCGGCATCTAAAAATCTGGCGTCGCCGCTGAATTTATGTAGTTTGATTAAGGCGTAAGCAATCCCGGCCGCGCCATGAGAGATACCGGTCAACAGATAATGCCCTTCGGCCCCCCAGGCCCTATATCCGGTATGCCCCTCCACTCTTGATTGGAGTAAATGTTCGCCGAAGATTACCGCCTTGGCGAGAACTTGAACGTCACCGGTCAATTCATAAAGTTTCAGCAGACTCAAGACCGCCCCGGCGCTGCCTAATAAGAGATCATACTTTTTATCTTTGGCCGCTATCTCCTCATTATAGGCATAAGCCGCTTTGGTCGCATCTTGCAACAGCTTTTCTTCTCCCAACAATTCGGCGATTTTACTTAATGCATAGACTATCGAAGCACTGCCGAACCCTCCGCCTACTTCCATTTGTCCCATCATATCGTAAAGATGCTTTTCCTTATTGATGGCTTCGCATAAATTCTTAACCGAACTTAGGGCGTAGTCCCGATAAGCTTCCTCTCCAGTCACCTTATACAAAGCCGCCAGAAATATTCCGACCCCGCTGACTCCGTCATAATAGGAATAACCTAACGGTTCCAAGAGATACTGATTGATCGCCGTGCTATAATTCAATCCAATCCAGCTACAAGCCCCATCAGGAGAAAAAACCGCTTTTTTCATTAACTCGTCGGCTATTTCCAGGGCTTTCTCCGCCGCCAACTCTTTGGTGAACTTAGGAATCTCCCCTTCATAAACTTGCTCAAATCGGGGCGACGATTCTTCGACCTGGTGGGAATCGGCGACAATTTTGCTGTATAACGCTCCCTTAATGATGCTGATCTGTTTTTCCAAATCCTGATCATTAAAGCTGTTGATCCGCTTGACTACATTATCAAAACTGGTTGTGTCGAAATATCCCTCAACCACCTTCTCGCCGGCGGTGTAAATGTCCCGGCTGGTGGTGAGCGAGTAAAAATAAGGAACATCCGCTCTTTCCATGGCTTCCAATTCTTTTTTCAGTAAACCGAAAAAATAAGGTTTCTGTTCATACTTGACCATGGCCCGGCTTAATGCTTCCAGGGCTATGCTGCGGGTAATCCCGTCTTTCAAAAAATTAATCTCAAAGCTCTTCTTTTGCAACACATAATAGATCTTGGTATGCCTAAATACAAACCTTACTTGTTTGCCTTTGAATCTCTCCAACGGACCTCCGTCCTTTAAAATCCGGTCCCGGTATTTGATGAACACCCGATACATTTCGGTAAAACCTTCTAAAAACTCGGTAACATAATCATTATGCGCTATGGCTTCACCGTCCAATATGGGACGGTTCTTTCCCCTGCCGGAGAGGATTTTTTCATAAACCACCCGCATATTGTCGGTGTTGATATTTTTCCATGCCGGTCTAATAAAAGAAGTCTGTCGGCCCGGATCTCCGCCGCCCATGCCGCTGATGTCAAAACTTTCGCCATTGACGCCGAACTCCCATTTTGGAAGATAAAAGGTCCTTAACACCGAATCCCATAATTGATCTCCTGCTAAAAAACGGGCGTCGGTGTTGATGCCGTCGGCATCCCTTAATACAACCGGCTGATGGTGGAATAAAGTCTCCATATCGATAAGCGCCGGATATGGTCCGGAGGCGATTATATTCTCGTAGTTACAATCGGTCGCTTCCAAGGCATATAATAACGCCAGCAGCATCCCGGAGCGTTTATAAAAATCCCGGACCTCTTCCTTGCCGGCGCAGGGTTTATGTTCGATAAATTCGACCCAGCCATAGTCGTCTTTGGCAAGGACTTTGATGGTTTTGAAATCCAGGGAAATACTTAAGGAATTTAGATAATCAATAAATTCGGAATAGCTTTGCTCCAGTCCCAAATCTTTGGGTTTATAAACCAATTTCAAGCCGGATTCAAAGATCAGGATCATTACCATGCGAAAGCGGTTATGGGGATCGGACAAACCGGGAATTACCGTTTTGACCTTGCCGATCTTTGCGCCGCCGGCGAATTTTCTTTCCAATTCCTCCAGATCGGCCGCTAATCTTTTAATAAACTCCGCGCCGCTTTCCACCCATAATTGGACTAAAACCGCCGCAAGTCTAGGAACTATGCTGTACTCCTTGAAAAATTCAATTATCTTACCGGCGCTCATTTCCTTGATGAACTCCCGATATAATGTATCCGATTCAAAGGGAAGGTTGCCGAAGAACATCCCCCCGTTAAAATCAATTTGAAAATTTCGGGTCATCTTGTAATTATCAAATTCGAACAGCAACACTTCACTGAAACGCGAGAATAATACTCCCAACAAATTCAAACCCAGTTTCAGGCGAGCCTGTTCCGACAATAAACAATAATCCGCTCCTACAATCTTCTTTAATCGTTCTTCCCCAATGTAGACAAAGGTATAAAGCAGCTCAACAAAGGGGATTTTATTTTCGGCGCTCGGGTCATCTTCGGTTTTATACTCCGGAATGGTGATTTCCCCCGATACTATTCTCTCCAATACCCCGGGAACTTCTTTCAAAACTTCGGCCCATTCCGGTAATTGATCGGGATTGGCCAATCTAACATCCCCCAAATAATCACGGATCTCGCCTAAATTTAATTTGTCCCATTCAAATCTAAACTTTAACTTTTCTCCATTGCCGTCGGCTATGTTCTTGGTTAACTCTTCCAGCCTTTCGGCTATTTTTCGTTCATTATCATTACCCGATACGCCGACCCAGCCACCGTCTAATCTATCATATAAAGAAACAGCTTTTTCAACTATCTCAATTATGTCTTCCTTTTGAAACTTCATGATTAACCTCCAAACAGTTTGAACAACGAACCGATGCTATAGTAGGATCTCATATTGAACTCTCTAAAACCATTTGTAATAGGTGGTCAACAGTTATCAACCGTTAACCACCTAAATATGTAATAATAATTCCTAATTAAAAGATGGAACTGAAGAAGCAAACCTCTGAACCGCCACAGGTTGCGCCGCAAATATCTCCCTTGCCTCCGGCTACCGCGTCCAGCTCTTTTTCGTTAAGTTCATCAGGGTTCTCTTTGAAGTTAGGCAATACAAAGGTAGCATCGGCGCCTTCAAGGTTTTCAATGAATTTAATGGTAACCCCGGCGGGCAATTCCTTACCAGTCGCCTCTTTAATCGCTTGGGCCGGATTTTTCAAGCATAACTCCCGGAAGCTCTTGTCAGTCATCGCTCGCTTGCTGATCTTTTGAAAAGCGTTTTCAATGTCTTTTTGATTCCACATGAATCTTCCCACCTTGTCTAATTATTTAATATCCTAATTAAAAGATGGAACTAAAGAAACACGCCTCGGAACCGCCGCAAGTAGCGCCGCAAATATCTCCCTTGCCGCCGGCTACTGCGTCGAGCTCTTTCTCGTTCAGCTCATCGGGATTGGCTTTGAAGTTCGGCAACACGAAAGTAGCGTCAGCGCCTTGGTTTTCAACGAATTTAATGGTAACTTCGGCGGGTAATTCCTTACCAGTGGCCTCTTTTATTGCTTGGGCCGGATTTTTCAAGCATAACTCCCGAAAGCTCTTGTCAGTCATCGCTCGCTTACTGATCTTTTGAAAAGCGTTTTCAATGTCTTTTTGATTCCACATAAATCATCTCTCCTTTTTTATAATTAGGCTCCCGTTACTGTGGGAATACTTACGCAAAGACAGGTACCGACACAACTTGCTCCGCAACTTGCCGCGCAAACCCCGGTATCTCCCACGCATGCGGCGCTTCCGCCACAAGATGCGCCACATTTCATACCGCCGGCAACGGAGTCGAGCTCTTTATCATTCAACTCGGCCGGGTTCTCTTTGAAATCCGGCAATACAAAAGTGGCGTCGGCGCCTTGGTTCTCGATGAATTTTACCTTATAGTCCGAAGGCAACTCTTTACCCATCGCTTCCCTAATCGCTGCGGCTGGGTCTTTTAAGCATAATTCCCGGAAACTTTTATCCGTCGCTGATCTTTTACTCACTTTTTGAAAGGCCATTTTGATTTCTTCTGGGTTCCACACCATAATCACCTCCTTTCAATTTAAATACATTTACACCCCCGACACTGTAGCAACACCAGCGCAAACACATGTACCGGCAGCGCAACTCAATCCGCAACTTGCCGCGCACC
>JBLNDC010000405.1:0-4150 GCA_050261255.1 Bacteroidota bacterium | reverse complement strand
ACACCCTGTATTGTCGGACCGTTTAATTGACGTTGAAATCCGGCGTAATTGGTGCCCTCATAAGCCACTACCATTTTTAGATTTCTGATGGAAGACTCCAATTTAATCACCAGACTTCCACTTAGAAAATAGCAATTATTGTCACATAAACTATTGAAAGAAAGGATAAACCGATTATTACATAATCGGGAAAGCCTAATTTTAATTGCTCAATTGAACTTCGCCTTATTCCCGGTCGGTAGCCTCTAGCCTCCATGGCTACGGCTAAAGCGGTGGCCTTTCGAATGCTGCCTAAAAATACAGGGATAATCGTACTTTTGAGCCAACCCGAGCTGTTTTGGAAGGTAAATCCGGGTTTAATTCCTCTAATCCTTTGAGCTACCATAATGTTTTCACTCTCATAAAACAATTCCGGGATAAACCTAACTACTAATCCCATCATCAACGGTAGGTCCAGACCTCTACTGAACCTTTGAAAAGGTTTAAACAATCGCGTAAGACCTTCCACCAAAACCATTGGTTTAGTGACATAACTCAACCAAGTGGCTATCAACAACAATACCGTTAACCGCAATAGAATGGTTATTGCCCCTGAAAAATTACGGTTCAATGTAAAAAACCAATTTTCTTCAAAAGGAACCATCAAATTTACGCCGAACGGTATTAAAAGCAACCAGCGGAACTTTCTAATTACTTCCCATTCTAATTGCCAAGGCAATTTTGAAGTCCGATACAAAACAGCCGTAACCAAGCAAAGTAAACCAAGGCCAATTCCCCGGCAGGTTAGTAAAAGCAACATCATTGCCAAAACGAACGCCATTTTACTCCGGGGATCAATCCTATGCCAAAATGAAGACGCCGGGTAATAAATTCCGATCCAATTCATAATATCAAACCATTAATCCCTTTTAGATCTTCCGGAATTCCTTTCGCTTTTAATTCTAAAATCTCCGGAATAGCTAGTCCTATCTTCATTAACGACTCAATATTCCTATCAAAATCAATTTTAAGAAAATCAGCCACTAACCTTCCTTGATCTAAAACAAGATACCGGTCGACCTGCCGGTAAAGAAAATCCAGATCATGACTGACGATTAGCACTGATTTACGTTCCTTTCGAAAGCCTTCGATTATTTGAGCAACCATCTCTAATCCATTAAAGTCCAGACCTACGGTAGGTTCGTCTAAAAGCAACACTTGCGGTTCGAGAGCCAATATGCCGGCCATGGCTACTCGCCGCTGTTCGCCCCCGCTCAAATTAAACGGCGATTGACTGGTTTCCCCCTGATAACCGGTTTTTTTAAGAGCTAATCCAACTCTTTCGTCAATTTCAACCTTGTTTAAACCCTGGTTCTCCAAAGCGAAAGCGATCTCTTGGTAAACGGTTTCATTGAAAAATTGGACTTCCGGTTCTTGGATAATCAAACCGACTTCCCGGGGAACCTGCTCTTGACCGTCAAATAAGACAGCGCCGGAAACCGGCGTTAAAATTCCGGCCAGACATCTTAATAAACAACTTTTCCCCGATCCGCTCGGGCCAATGATGCCGATAATCTCCCCTTGGTTGATCCAAAAGGATATGTCGCTCAGAGCGAGAGTTTGATATGGGTTCTCCCGATTATAGATATATGATAACGATTTGACCTCAATCAATTGTAATCCTCTCCGGTCCAAAAATCGCTCCGGAAATTCGCCCCGGAAATTCCCACTCCAAGAACTGCAAAGGTGCTGGAGTCAAACCATGCTGCTGTAAAAAAACCTTCGAATTCATATTATTCAATGACACTGGAACGAGCCTGCCTTCCTTCGTTAACACCATCCAACTCGAGGTATGCCTAATGCTGCGTACTTCATGGTCAAACCAGATAATAGCTGTTTCCGGGTGAACATTTTCGGATAGACATTTTAAAAAAGTGTTTTGAGCTTCCTTATCCAACATCGCTAATGGTTCATCCAAGATTAAGATTTGAGGTTTGGTGATTAAAATTGCCGCTAACGCCAGGCGGCGTAATTCACCCCCTGAAAGTTGGTTGATATTGTGATGCCGTTTTGAAGCTAGGTTAAAATGAGCTAAGAAAAATTCCACTCTACTTCGAAGTTCATCGGTAGCCAAATTCTTAAGGCTTAAACCAAACGCTAAATCATCCTCCACAGTTGAACCGACCATTTGGTGCCGACTGTTTTGAAAGACGATTCCTACGTTTGGACGCCCCTTAAATCCGTCAATCTTTCCCGAAGTCGGAGCAAGTAGACCTGCGATTAAAAGGGCCATAGTGCTTTTGCCGCTCCCGTTCGGGCCTAAGATGGAAATTCGGTCTCCTGGTTTAATCTCCAAATCGACCGCAGAAAGGATTGGGGTCTGCCCCGGATACCCAAAGCCGACCCCATTCATTACCAGTAATTTTGTCATTTACTTTTAAACCAGCTCCAAGATAACCATTGGCGCGGCGTCGCCCCGTCTGGGTCCAATCTTTAAGATTCGAGTATATCCTCCATTACGATCGGAATAGCGGCCGGCCGTAGTATCAAACAATTTTTGCAAGACATCCGGCTGAGTAATAACTTCAGCTGCTAAACGCCGGGAATGTAAATCCCCTCTTTTAGCTAATGTGATCACTTTTTCAGCTAGTGAGCGGGCTTCTTTCGCTTTAATCTCGGTGGTGACAATCTTATCATTAGCGATTAGCGAAGTAACCAACGCTCTAAACATCGCTTTCCGGTGAGCTGAAGATCGTCCTAACTTTCGTTTCAGCATCTCTTTAATCCTCCTTAACTACCAAATGCTAACGATGATGTCGCGATGGGCGACAAATAACCTTTAATCACTTATCTGCGTTTCACAACTACCTAGGTCAATAGATTGAAGGGTTATTGCCCCAGTTTACTCTTCCGACTTTCGTAACGAAAGTCCCAAACTGATTAGCTTTTGTTCAACTTCTTCCAAAGATTTCCGACCTAGATTTCTCACTTTCATCATATCTTCTTCAGTTTTACGGGTCAACTCTTCAACACTGTTAATTCCGGCTCGTTTTAGACAATTATAGGACCGAACTGAAAGATCCAGTTCCTCAATGGTCATTTCCAAAATCTTATTCTTTGATTCTTCCTCTTTCTCTACCATAATCTCGGCTCTGCCCGCGGTCTGGCTTAGGTTCACGAATAGCATCAAGTGTTCAGTCATGATTTTAGCAGCTAACGAAACCGCTTCCACCGGGCTAATGCTTCCATCCGTCCAGACTTCCAATACTAATTTATCATAATCAGTAATCTGACCGACCCGGGTATGCTGTACTACATAATTTACCTTGTTCACCGGGGAAAAGTGAGCATCCACAGCAATAACGCCAATTATGTTCTCAGCATTTTTATTGCGCTCCGTTGTCAAATAACCCCGTCCACGGTCGATGGTTATTTCCGCTTTTAAAACCCCGCCATCCGACACAGTCGCCAGATAAAGATCAGGATTGAGAATTTCCACGTCGCTTGGAACTTGAATATCCGCGGCAGTTACTCTTTTCGAGTCCTTGATATTCAAATAAACTTTTTTTGGACAATCACCATGGACCTTGATTAACAGCTGCTTCAAATTGAGAATAATATCAGTGGTATCCTCAACAACCCCCGGAATCGTTGAAAACTCATGAAGAACCCCATCGATTTTAATTGATGTGACTGCATACCCCGGCAGGGAAGAGAGGAGGATCCGCCGTAGCGAATTGCCCAGTGTTGTTCCATAGCCTCTTTCCAAAGGTTCAACGACGAAGACTCCGTAACGTTCTTGGTCATCAGTTTCTTCTATGGTAATTTTGGGCTTTTCAATCTCGATCAATAAATAACCCTCCTTCTTAAATTCCTACCTCGTTAAACTAGTTGTTTAACAGGACTAGTTGCTCAAATTTAACAAAGTAGCAAATAACAAACGTTAAAACACTTTTCGATTCTTACCGGGAATACAACTCGACGATCAAATGCTCTTGAATTGGAATATCAATTTGTTCGCGAATCGGTAAGGTCTTAACTTTACCGCTATGATTATTGACATCCACTTCCAACCATTCGGGAGCGGTATGGCTAGCTGCGCCTTCCAAGATCTCCTTTAGCTTCGGCGAATCCAGGCTGCCTTCTTTAATACTGATCACATCACCGGCTT
>JBLNDC010000404.1:0-4445 GCA_050261255.1 Bacteroidota bacterium | reverse complement strand
GCAATAAGCCTAGCCGGTAAAGTGAGGGTCAATAGTGTCAGCCCCGGCTGGATCGATGTCAACGCCAATTATGACCCGGATTTTGAGAAAAGGCATAGTCCTGCGGATAAACGCCAGCACCCCGCAGGCCGGGTTGGCAAGCCGCTTGATATCGCCCGTGCCGTAATGTTCTTATGCGATGAGGAAAACGGTTTCATTACCGGCCAAAACATCACCGTGGATGGGGGCATGACCAAACAAATGATTTATCACGGCGATTACGGTTGGGGGTATGAAGAGCCATAATGAACCGGGGTCAACTACAAAAAATATATAAAATAAATGATTGGCTTAATGAAAAGGGGAGCGGAAGAATGTTAATCGGGGTGATTTCCGATACCCATGGGTTAATCAGGGCCGAAGCTTTGGAAGCTTTTAAAGGAGCGGACCTGATTTTCCACGGCGGGGATATCGGAAGTGCGGGAGTATTAAAGGCTCTGGAAGCGATCGCTCCGGTTATCGCGGTCCGGGGGAATTGCGACCAGGATGACTGGAGTAGGGAGATTCCCGTCAGCCGTTGCTTCGAAATTAAAGAGCGCCGGTTTTTGGTTATTCATAACCTAAAAGAATATAAAAACCCTACTAAGCCTTTGGATGTTGTCGTTTTTGGGCATTCCCATCAATCAAAGGTATTTGTAAAGGGAAAGATTCTTCATCTAAATCCGGGAAGCGCCGGCCCGAAAAGGTTCCGGCTCCCGGTTACGATAGCCCGGATCACGATTGATAATGGTAATTTGATCCCTGAGATTATTGAATTGGCTTAAAACTTCCATCCCACAATGTTCCAGAAAAATGTTTAATAGATAAATTAAAAATTAACAACACTAAAATGAGATCGGTTAACTACTTAGTAAATGCTCTGTCTCTTGTCGATCCATGTTAGCTCATTTTCATAATTCACGTGTGTCAGGTGGTAGCTGACGTGGATGACTATCCGGTCGAAATTGACTAAATGGGGGTATACAATGCGTGATTTAACACCTGGAGAATTATTGTCTTTCAGTACTTTACTGCAAATGGAGTCTAATGCATTGGCGGTAGCCAAAGCGTCACAGGCGGCAATCAGTGATGAACAATTAAAAGAACTGATCCTGGCGGGGATTACTGCCGGGCAAAGCCGGATCATGGGGCTGCAACAGTTTATCGCGGAAAATAGGGTAGCTCCGATAAAGGAGGTTCAATAATGTCTTCGATTGTCAATTCGTTCTTTAAGGACATGGCGGATACTTCCGCCGATGAAACCTTAGCTTTGAATGCGATTGCAGGAGCAGCCGCTTCGGCCGGAGCGTATCTAAACGCCACTCTCCAGGCGACAACACCCGAAGTTAGAAGATTATTCGGGGAATATCTGACTCAAAGTATTATGGGGCAAGAAAACTTGGTAGGATTAGCCCTCAAGAAAAATTGGCTGAATCCTTACGATGTCCCTGAGAATCAAATCATGGTGGCTTATAAACAATCTCAAAATATTTTGGGCGATGTTCATCAGCAAGCTTAAAAGGAAGGCGGATCGCCTTCCTTTTTAAGATTAAATTTATAGGTACATAGATTTTTAGAGAAGTGTTAGGAATTAGAACCGCTCGTCTTTACGGAAATTCTAAAAACCAACAAAACTTCATAACATTTACTTCTAGCGCTCATATTTTTTAATTATCGTCTCAATCAGGTCGTTGGTAGCCTCATTAACCACCTGTCGCTCCGGATTTTCCCGATACCACTTGATAATCTCCTTAACGCCATCCTCAAATTTGATGGTTGCCTTAAAATCCGGCACCAAACTTTTGATTTTGGAATTATCAAAGATCATTGAATGGGCTTTGTCCCCCAGCAAACTCCCTTCCACCCGGGGGTCAATCTTGGCAATGAAGTCGGATGGGATATGTATGGCGTTAAGAGGTATTCCCGCTT
Organism: Bacteroidota bacterium; assembly: GCA_050261255.1. Classification (GTDB taxonomy): domain Bacteria; phylum Bacillota; class UBA4882; order UBA8346; family UBA8346; genus JAAYHS01. The sequence goes on along the minus strand of JBLNDC010000404.1, from coordinate 2,498 downwards.
CCTTAGCCATCAGCTCGTAGATTTTATTCCAGGGTAAAAGTTCATCACTGGTAATATGGAAAGCTTCACCTATTGCTTGGCGATTTCCCAGCAAACCGAGGAAACCTTTGGCAAAATCGCGATGATGAGTCAAAGTCCAAAGCGAAGTCCCATCGCCATGGATAATTACTTTCTTTCCTTTCATAATGCGGTCTAATACGGTATAGCCCCAATCGGAGGGGACTAAGGTTTGATCATAAGTATGGGATGGCCGGACGATGGTAGCCGGAAATTTGTTTTTATGAAATTCCTCCATCAACAGTCTTTCGCAAGCAATTTTATCCCTGGAGTACTGCCAGAAAGGATTGTCCAGAGGAGTCTCCTCGGTGATGGGCAAACGTTGCGGCGGTTTTTGATAGGCGCTAGCGGAGCTGATGAAGATGTACTGCCCGGTTTTCCCTTTAAAGATTTCAAGGTCGTTCTGAATATGTTCCGGAGTATAGCAAATCCAATTTACTACTACATCGAAGGTATAATTTAAAAGGATGTTTTTTACTTCCAGTTTGTTTCGGATATCGCCGCTAATTTGGTTAACCCCTTCGATTTTGCGATGGCTCAGACCACGATTTAAATGATAAAGCGTAATCCCTTTCTCGATTGCCAGTTCCGAACAGGCGGAGCTGATAATCCCGGTCCCTCCGATAAATAAGACTTTCATACCACCACCCCTCTCTTTAAATGTTTGAAAATTGGTAGACTAAGAATTAATTCGAAGTATTATTTATAATTCCTTTGAAGAAGATGGCAAATTGTCATACTAATTGAAAAGTATCAATTACTCTGGTATAATTATACAATACTTATCAGTTTAAGGAGGAAAGGGAATGGACGGAGGAAAAATTCAGATTTTTTTCGCCATGTGCGTCTATATGGCGGTGGTAATCGGCATTGGAGTGTATTACGTCAAGCGCGCCAGCCAAAACAGCGGCAACTATCTAATCGGAGGCAGATCCATCGGCCCATGGATCACCGCTATGGGTGCCGAGGCATCCGATATGAGCGGATGGCTGTTAATGGGACTGCCGGGAGTGGCCTATTGGTTCGGCTTAAGCGACGCAATCTGGACGGCCATCGGGCTTTTAATCGGGACTTATCTGAATTGGTTATTGGTAGCGAAAAGGTTACGCGGGTACTCACTGATCGCCGGTGATGCGATTACGATTCCCGATTATTTCAGCAACCGTTTCAAAGAAGATAAAAAAGTTTTAATGACCATCGCCGCCGTGTTTATCCTGGTCTTTTTCACGGTGTATGCCTCAAGTTGCTTTGTGGCGGTGGGTAAACTGTTCGGCGCGTTATTTGGGTTAAAATATCAATATATGATGATTATCGGGGCTTTATTTGTAATTTGTTATACAATAATCGGCGGTTTTTTAGCCGAAAGCGCTTCCGACTTCATGCAAGGCATGGTGATGATCTTTTCCTTGGTGGTAGTTTTAATAACGGGTATTTCTACGGCCGGCGGTCTTTCGGCAATTGCCGAGAATGTGAAAGAAATACCGGGGTTCTTTGAATTTTTCGGGATCGCCCAACCGGTAATGAGTAATGGGGCTCAACAAATCGGGGAGTCCGGCAAGCCTTTATTCGGCGCGGCGGCAAACTACGGATTGTTAACCATTATCTCCACCCTTTCATGGGGATTAGGTTATTTTGGCATGCCTCAGGTGTTATTGAAATTCATGGCGATTCGCAAAACTAATGAACTAACTTTATCGCGTCGAGTCGCCACCATTTGGTGCGCTATTTCTCTTGCTGCCGCGGTAGCAATTGGTATCATAGGCAGGGCGTTATACCCTGATGCTTTTCTGACCCAAAGCGCAGCTGAGAATATATTTATCCTAATGTCTACCAATTTCTTCATTCCGTTATTCGCAGGGGTTGTGATGGCAGGAATTTTGGCGGCTACAATCAGTTCTTCAGATTCGTATTTATTGATCGCAGCCTCCGCTTTTTCAAAAAGCTTGTATCATGGCATTATGAAAAAAGATGCTTCCGATAAAGCGGTTTTGTATGTAACCAGAATCACTTTGCTGGTAATAGCGATTTTTGCGATGCTTATCGCTTTGGATGAAAATAGTATCATCTTTACGATCGTTTCCTTCGCCTGGGCCGGTTTCGGCGCCACTTTCGGCCCGATAATGCTGTTTTCGCTGTTTTGGAAGCGGGTCAACCGGGCCGGTGCGATTTCGGGGATGTTGGCCGGAGGAGGAATGGTCTTCATCTGGAAGCTGCTCCTGAAACCGCTGGGAGGGGTTTTCGGGATCTATGAACTGTTCCCGGCCTTTGTAACATCTTGTATTGCAATTGTGATCGTTTCGTTATTGACTAAAGAACCGCCTCAAGAGATCCAGAAAGAGTTTGAACTGGCCAAGACGTTTGAGTGTTAATTGGCCACGAGGCATAAGGCGTGAGGCATGAGGCTTCACGCCTATTTTTTTCCTTTCGTGTGCCTAGGCTAG
>JBLNDC010000403.1:0-2930 GCA_050261255.1 Bacteroidota bacterium | reverse complement strand
ATGAACCCCAGGAACCGGAGGCGGATCTTCCAAGCCAAAATATTAAGATCCCTCCGGAACTGATCATCCGAAAATCAACTAGCCGGCCTCCATTATAAGTAAGCTCAATATTTCTTGCATATGCCTTCCATCCGGAAGGTTTTTAATTTGTTAAGGAATTGAAATTTCCCGATTTTAGCCTTGGCTCACAATATATTGATCGATACATCCGGGCTTATCACCATATATTATGGCTAGGGTTTTTATTTGGTAATTGATTCAAATTTTAGTTTTAGATCCGATTGACCAATTTTTAAATCGGTGCTATAATTTAGTTAAGCGCTTAGCTAAACGGTTAACTAAACGGTTAAACGTGTTTGAAAAAGCCTGTAGCTTGTTAATCTATCAGTTTTGGAGGAAACCGCAATTGATTAAAAAACTTGGAATTAGTTCATGGTCCTTTCCTTGGGCTATTGGTGTAGCCGGTTACCCGGCCCCTAAGCACCAATTGACCGCAACCGGTCTCTTGGAAAAAGCCCATAACCTCGGAGTTAACGTGGTTCAAATCGCTGATAACTTACCCCTCCACCGGCTTAGCTCGAGCGAACTAAATGAACTGCGTAATGCCGCCCAAAAATATCAAATTGAACTGGAAACCGGGACCCGTGGCGTAGAGCCGGATCATCTTCTCAAATATCTGGAAATAGCTGAGTTTCTAGATTCCGGCATTCTCCGGACCTTAACCCATACCGCCGAATCCCGTCCGGGTCTTCCTCAGATTGAAAAATGGCTCCGTGAAGTCCTCCCTAGCTTTGAGGCGGCGGGAGTGACAATCGCTCTGGAAAATTACGAACGTCACACCGCGGGAGAATTGGCGGAATTGGTTCGTAAAATTAACCATCCAAACCTCGGGGTTTGCTTGGATACGGTCAATAATTTCGGCGCCTTGGAAGGGCCGGAAGCGGTCTTGAAAGAGTTGGCCCCCTATGTGGTTAACCTTCATATCAAGGATTTTGATATTGTTCGGGTTGATTATGCGATGGGTTTTTTAGTCACCGGCAAACCGGCCGGAGAAGGCAGACTTAACGTCCCTCAGGTTTTGAAAGAGTTAAACCGGAATGAACATTCCTTTAATATGATCCTGGAATTATGGCCGCCTTACAATAATGATGTCGAAACCAGTATCGCCAATGAAGCTGAATGGGTCGAGCGGAGCGTCGCTTATTTAAAAAAACTGATATAACCGGCTTTTACCGAGAATGAACCGGACGGTTTTCCTACTCTTCGATTGCTAAATGCCGATGATGTAGTAACCTAAATTAAAATCAGGAGTAACAAATGGTCACCATTAAGGAAGTCGCCAAAAAAGCGGGAGTCTCAATCGCAACGGTATCTTATGTCATCAACAAGTCACGCCGGGTTAATCCGGAAACCGCCAGCCGGATTCGCCAAGCGATTCAGGAATTAAATTATCATCCCAGCCGCATTGCCCAATCATTGGTGACTAAAACCACTCAAATTTTGAGTGTGTTAATATCCGATATTACCGACCCCTTCTTCGCCCCAATCGTCAGAGGGATTGAAGATGTAGCCGTAAAGGCCGGATATATCGTAATGGTCTGTAATAATGATGAAGATTCCTCAAAGACCAAAAGATATCTGGAGATCTTGTCCAGGCACAGGGTGGATGGGGTGATTATCTCCCCTGCCAGTGGGATTGAGGATTTAATACCAATTTTGGAGGAGATCGGAGCGCCCATTGTTTTTGTTAACCGTCGCAGCCAAGTCATGGCAGCGGATGTAGTTGAGAGTGATAATGAACTCGGAGCATACCTGGCAATCCGCCATTTATTGGATCTAGGCCATACTCGCATCGGAATTATCATGGGCTCAACGGCCGTAACCACCTATGCCGACAGACTGGCAGGATGTTATCGGGCTCTCGACGAAGCCGGTGTAACGATCGACCCGGCTCTGATAAAATCCGAAGGATTTCACCCGGATTCCGGGTACCGTCTGGCATTCGAGCTGTTCCAAGCTTCCCCAAAGCCATCCGCCGTATTTATCGGCAGTGGTAGATTAAACCGGGGAGCGTACCAAGCCTTCCAGGAAATGGGGCTTAAGATTCCGGAACAATTGTCCCTAATCGCCTTTGATGATACGGAATGGGCTCCCTTGGTTACTCCGCCGTTGACAACCGTTCTCCAAGACACTTACCGGATTGGGCAAGCAGCGGCTCAAATATTACTAGAGAGAATTAAAAACCGGAATAACCAATTTTGGCCCGATAATGACGAGCAGCCAATGCCAGAAGAGACTACCTTCCAGCATATCAAATTAGAACCGAAATTGGTTATCCGTTCCTCAACCAAGCCCTCTAAAACCAGAAAAGAGGTGGTCGAAAAATAATTTGACTTAAAACACCAAAATCATAATTAAAGGAGGTAACTTAAAAGATGTTTTCCAAGAAAAGTTTAGTTGTAACGGTTTTATGTCTGGCTGTAATCACCATCATGATATTACCTGTGACTTTCGGCGCTGAAAAAACATACACCTTGAAACTGGCTCACATTACCAATGAAGGCCATCCGGTACATCAAGGCGCGTTACTGTTTAAGAAAACCGTTGAGGAAAAGACCAAAGGCCAAGTTAAAATCGATATTTTCCCCAACGCCACTCTCGGATCCGCTCCCGAATTCACCGAGCAAATGGTGGTAGGCGCGGTTGATCTTGGATTATCTACTTCGGGACAACTCCAAGCTTTTGTCCGGGAATACGCCACGGTAATGATCCCCTTCTTATTTGAAGACTACGATCATGCTCACCGCACTTTAGACGGCAAGGCCGGAGAACTGTTGGCCTCAATGGCTGAGAAAAAAGGTTTCAAGGTCCTGGCTGACTGGGAATGGGGTTTCCGGGCGATTACCAATAGCAAGCGGCCCATTAATACC
>JBLNDC010000402.1:0-3947 GCA_050261255.1 Bacteroidota bacterium | reverse complement strand
GAGAACTTCTTAGACCAATATACCATTCAAAACTTAGTCAAGAAGTATTCCAACTACATTCGTTATCCGATTAAAATGGATTTCACCAAGGAAGAAAAACCCACCGACAAAGATGGCAAGGAAATTAAGGACGCCGCTCCGGTGATTACCGTGGAGACTAGGACCTTGAATTCCATGACTCCCCTTTGGACCAAAAATAAATCCGAGATTAAACCCGAAGAATACCAGGAGTTTTATAAAAACATCTTCCACGATTGGAACGATCCTTTGGAGGTGATTCACACCAAGGTGGAAGGGGTGGTCGAATATACGGCGTTGCTCTATATTCCGTCCCATGCGCCCTTTGATTATTATACCCGGGACTTTAAACCAGGCATCAAGCTGTATTCTAGAAATGTATTTATCATGGACAACTGTCAGGAACTGCTCCCGGAGTATTTGGGGTTTGTTCGTGGATTGGTTGACTCCGCCGATTTCTCCCTCAATATTTCCAGAGAAATTCTGCAACAGAACAAACAGTTGAAATTGATCGGCAAAAACCTTGAAAAGAGCGTCCTGAAAACTCTGGAAAATCTTCTGGAAAAAGAACGTTCCAAATATGAATCATTCTGGAAAGAATTCGGCAGAGCCCTCAAAGCCGCTATTTACATGGATTTTCAATCCCGGGAAAAAATCCAAGACCTGCTTCTTTTTCATTCTTCCCATACCGAGGCTGACGGTTTGACCACTTTAGCCGAATATGTCAAACGGATGCCTGCCGAACAAAGTGAGATTTACTATGCCGCCGGGAAAGACCGGAATGCGGTGGAACACTTGCCTCAAATGGAGATCTTGCGGGAAAAAGGATATGAGGTACTTTACCTCTTCGACCGGGTTGATGAATTCGCCATCGAGAGTTTACATGAGTATCAAAGTAAGCATTTCAAATCGATCAGCCGGGGCGAACTTAACCTGGCTAGTGATCAAGATCAAGCAGCCAAGAAAGCGACTGAGGAATTGAGTAAGGAAAACGAGTCCCTCTTGAAAGCGGTTAAAGAACACTTAGGTGATAAAGTGGCTGAGGTCAAGCTAAGTAACAGGTTGAAATCCAGCGCGGTCTGCCTGGTCAGCGCCGAACACGGCATCAGCCTGCAAATGGAACAAATCTTGGCTGAAATGGACCAAAAATTGATGCGGGCTTCCCGAATTCTGGAACTTAACCCAAACCATCCCCTCTTCGCGGCTTTGAAAAAACTATTCGAAGCCGGTTCCGGGAACGATAAGTTCAAGGACTATGTAGATCTCCTTTACGGGCAAGCCCTCCTGATTGAAGGATTGGGAGTGGAAGACCCGCAAGCTTTCGCCAATAAAGTAGCAGGTTTAATGGTGGCTGCTGAGAAATAAGGCCAACGTGTCCTCTGTGGTGAAATAGTTGCTTTCATTCTTTCCCTTGCCCAAGTGAATAGGGCTTGACTTTATGGAAAAAAGTTTTTTAAATTTTCGGACTTTAAAGTCCGTAAGGGGATGACGTCATGAAAATCTTGGTAGTTTATAAGTCCAAGTCAGGTTTTACCAAAAAGTATGCGGAGTGGATTAGCCGCCAATTAGAAGCTGAGATGCGCGAAGCTTCAAAGGTTACGGTTGAAACCTTATCCGACTATGATACCGTAATCTATGGCGGAGGCCTGTATGCGGGTGGTATTAGCGGCGTAAAACTGATCACTAAAAACCTTGAACGACTTAAAGGTAAAAAAATCGCTGTCTTTGCAACCGGGGCTTCTCCAGCCAGAGAAGAAGTGATTAACGAAGTTCGCAACAATAATTTCACCCCCGAACAGCAAAAACGGATCCGTTTCTTCTATCTCCGGGGCGGCTTTGATTTCAATAAGCTGACGCCGTTTTTAAAAGCGGTCATGTCCCTAATGAAATGGAGTTTGAAAAGAAAAAAGAACCCGAATGAGGATGAACGCGGGATGCTTTCCGCTTTCGACCGGCCGGTGGATTTCACTGATGAAAAAAATATCAAAGAACTGATTTCTTATGTCAAAGGATAAGCTTTAAAAATCCAATAAATCCTGTTAATCCTGTCTATAAAAACTCTTATTTTTAGACAGGATTAACATTGAATACTCGAATTAGACAATTATATTTCATAAATCTCCCCATACTTCGTTTTCAAATACCTGATATAAGGTTCTATCTCCAAACCTCTGCCTGTAACAGTTTTGATGATTTCCGCCGCCGGATATTGCCGGCCGTAGCGGTAGATATTATCTTTCAGCCACCGGTGTAAATTGCTGAAATTACCTACCGCTATCTCCGCCGGAATCTCCGGAATTGCATGCAATGCCGCCTCGGAAATCTGGGCGCTTAGAATGTTTCCCAAAGTATAACTTTGAAAATAACCGCCGATGGTCCCGCTGTACCAATGCATATCCTGGAGAACCCCCATGGCCGCATCGGGTGGCGTAACCCCAAGATCCCTACGGTACCTCTCATTCCAAGCCTCCGGTAAATCTTTTACCGCCAATTTCCCCTCCAATAGCTCCGTTTCAAGATCGAACCTAATCATCACATGCAGGTTGTAGGTGACCTCATCAGCATCGGTCCGGATCAGGGAGCGTTCCACCTTGTTGATAGCCCGGTAAAAAGTTTCCAGAGAAACCCCTTTCAACTGTTGGGAGAAGATCCTCTGTAGTCTGGGATAAAAATATTCCCAAAAGTTACGGCTCCGCCCCACGATGTTCTCCCAGAGCCGGGACTGGCTCTCATGGATCGACATCGAGGCGCCGTCGGCCAGGGGTGTGCCTTCAAAATCCTGATTAATCCCTTGCTCGTAAAGGGCATGGCCGGTTTCATGAATGGTGCTGAACAACGCTTCCGCCAAAAAATCTTCCCGAACCCTGGTGGTGATCCGGACATCGTTGATGGCGAGGCTCGTTGTAAAAGGGTGCGGGCTTTTATCTTGCCGCCCCCTTTGGAAATCGTAACCGAGGCTCTTGGCCACCTCTAAACCGAACTCAAGTTGTTCGGCCTCAGAAAAATGGCCCCGCAAGCAGGAATCGTCCGGACCAGGTTGAGAAGTGATCTTTCGGACCAACGGAGCCAATTCGGACCTTAGTTTTTGAAAGAGCGGCCGGATTATGGCAACGGTCATACCTTCATCTAATTGATCAATTAGGGGATCGGCTACATGTTGAAATCCAGGGTAAAAGTTTGCCAATTCTCTACTAAATTCCAAAGTCTTTTCGAGGAGCGGTTCAACAATCTTGAAGTTACGCTCTTGCCTGGCCTTAGCCCAGGCATCATAAGTTTTGGAAGAATGAGCCGCGAATCGGGCAGCGAAAGATGGTGGGATTTTAATAGCCTTTTGATAATCGCGGGTAGTAACTTTGACTAAAGCTGCTGTTTCAGAATCCGGTGGCAGCTCATCCAGGAATGGCTGAATTTCGTCCAGTAACTTCCCCAGTTCCGGGCTGATGAACTTTTCATGGGCTAACCGTTCCAAAGTCGCCATTTGCCTGCCCCTGGCCTCAGCCCCGCCGGTTGGCATGAAGGTCATCTGGTCCCAGGATAATACAGCAAGGGCCCCTTTTAAATCACTGATCTCCTTTAACTGCTCTTTGAGTTCTTGCACCTTGGAGTTCATTGTCATTCCCCTTTTATAATAAGAGTCCTTAACGTTTATTAGGATTACAGATACAATCATCTATAAATTCGTTACCACTTTTCGGGAATCCTGGTAAAATTTTAATATTAAACACTAAGACCTTTACTTATTGGAGATCTTCCCCACATTCTTAATTAAAGAGGAGGACATTTGTGAAAAACTTAAAGACCATGGCAGGCCACAGTCTTTATATTGATATGGTTCTTACTGGATGACCTTCTATCTTTATTAAACCAGCACCGGAAAGGCTGATTCAGGCGCAAAAATCTGTCCCACCAACCCAGGGCCGGTATGAGCG
>JBLNDC010000401.1:0-7380 GCA_050261255.1 Bacteroidota bacterium | reverse complement strand
TTCATAGAATTTCACCTTCTTACCTTTTTATGGTAAGAAGATTATATCACGAACACTTGTTTGGAACAACCATTCTTGAAAACAGAGCCTTCTCAATTATCTTAACAATGCGATTCAGCATTTGGATGAGAGGAAAACCATTTTCGTTACCTTGACCGACCAAGCGCCCAAAGTCAAAGTGGCGGTTTTTAATTACGGTAAAACCATATCCGATGAAGATTTGGAGCAGATCTGGTTCAGCTTTTACAAGGCTGATAAGGCCAGAACCAGGTCCTACGCCGGGACCGGCCTGGGGCTGTCCATCGTCAAAGCCATTATGGAACAACACCGGAATCAATACGGGGTGGTGAACCATGAAGATGGCGTCGAATTTTGGTTTGAGGTCGATCGGGCGGAAGACAGGAATCAGTAAGAGTGCAAATTCAAAGATGTCGAATTTAATTAACATATGTGATTAACAAGTGTGGCAAAAAGTGCGGGTGAACATAAAAAAACGGTAAACTGATTCAACTGTTTGAAAAGGGGGATCTTTTCCCCAGGCCCATCTAGTGGGCTCAGGTCGGTATGGAGTATGCTTTTTAAATATAATCCGTGAGGCGACATCATGAATGAAGAATCAAACAAGATCTTTAAAGTAGAACCGCTTTGGTTTAGGGATTTCATCTTAATTACGATTCTTAATTTTTTAATCTATTTGAGTTTTCAAATGCTCCATCCGACATTGCCGGTTTACGCCAGGGTTCTTGGGGGGAACGATGCCGCAGCCGGGTTGCTTGTGGGCGTTCTAACGTTAGCGGCAGTTTTAATCCGACCCTTTACCGGCTTGCTTTTAGATCGCTGTGGGCGCAAATGGATCTTCTTTACCGGTCTAATTAGCTTGATCATTATCGTTAGCGGCTACATTTGGGCGCCATCCATCGGTGCGTTAATGGTGATCCGTTTTAGCCACGGTTTAAGTTGGGGTATAGCGGGGACCGCTTCAAGCACTGTAGCTTCGGACCTGATTCCCAAGTCAAGGTTTGGTGAGGGGACGGGATATTTCAATTTGACAACTACTTTAACCATGGCGCTGGCGCCGGCATTGGGGCTTTATTTGATCCAACATTACAATTTTCCAATAATGTTTACGGTTTCGGTCTCTTTAACGGCCATTGCTACCCTGATCAGCTTAGTTATTAAATATCGCGCGATTATAACCCATAAGCGACATCGATCTTTATTGGAAAGAACCGCTTTGATGCCTTCTTTAACCATTTTCCTTATTAGTATGACCTATGGTCCGATACTTACTTTTATCCCACTGTATACTTTTGAAGAAAGTATCACTAATATCGGCCCTTTTTTCACGGTTTTTGCTTCCGTCATGTTCATTACCAGGCCATTCGTAGGCCGCTGTTCAGACAAGTATGGTCTCCCAAGTCTAATCATCCCGGGAGCTCTCCTAATTGGATTAGCAATGTTTATACTTTATTCAGCCCATTCCCTGCTTGGTTTCTTAGAGGCCGGAGTCTGTTATGGATTAGGTTATGGAGCGGTTTTTCCCAGTTTACAAGCTATGGCGGTTATCGCCGCGCCTCCGGATCGCCGTGGCGTAGCAAACGGTAATTTCCTGACCGGTCTAGATTTGGGGGTCGGCATTAGTGCGGTTATTTATGGTTTTATTGCTCAAAGGGTCGGTTACCGGAGTATGTACCTTTGGACTTTGGTCCCGTTATTACTGGCTTCGGTTGGTTTTTTGTTATTAAGACGGAAAAAAGTAATAAACAACTATTCCAATCACCGGTTCAACCCTTGACTGCTCCCATGGTTAAGCCTTTAATTACATAACGTTGAAAGATCATGGTCAAGATAATCGCCGGAGCGATGATCACCACTGCGGCCGCCATTACACTGCCCCAGTTGACTTCGGCATATGAAACAAAGTTATAAATAGCGATGGGCAGGGTCTTGGTCCGCTGGGCGCTGAGAACCATTGAGAACATGAAATTATTCCAAGAAAACAGGAACGACAAAGTGGTTGCGGTTAAGACACCCGGCCCGGAAATGGGGAGAATGATCTTTAAAAAGAGCCCCTGAATAGTGCAGCCGTCGACCCGGGCTGATTCTTCCAACTCATGAGGTATCCCGTCAAAATAGTTAATCATGATCCAGACGATGAAAGGCAAGCCAACCAGCATATGGCTGGCGATCAAGGCGGTGTATGTATCGACTAACCTTAACTTCGAAAAAATGATGTACCAAGGGATTAAGAAAGATATTCCCGGCATCAGTCTGGCTACTAAGATAAAAACGCCTAAGGTATGTTGCTTGTGCCTGGAAATGGAATAAGCGGCCGGTAGTCCAAGAGCTAATGATAATAAGGTGGAACCAACAGCGATAATCGAACTGTTGAGCAAGTATTGGCTAAAGTTTTGGTCGACAAAGACCTGGAGATAGTTTTCGACAGTCGGCTTGAAAATCCATACCGGCGGCATCGATACAATCTGGGCTTGGGTCTTAAAGGAGGAGGAAATGATCCAAAACAGTGGAAAAACAAAAGGGATCATAATGAGCAAGATTAAGCAATACCATCCGATATTGAAAAGAGTTTTCCGGCGCATCCTCTTCAGCTCCCCTATCCATTTCAATTTATCCGTTAAAAATCATAGGTTTTTCTAATTTTCAAGACAATAAGGCTAAAACCAAGAACAATCGCAAATAATGCCACTAAGGCGGATGATGCGGCTCCAAAACGGAAATAGCCGAAACCCAAGCTGTAAGCGTAGATATTTAATGTTTCCGAAGCGAAACCGGGCCCCCCGGCAGTCATAACATAAATGATGTCATATGTCTTCAAGGCGTCTATGCTTCGCAATACCATGGCGATTAGGATCGTCGGGCGCAACAGCGGCAGAGTGACCCGGCGTAAAGTTTGTAAAGGGGTTGCTCCGTCAACTAGGGCTGCTTCGTAAGGTTCGGTCGGCAGGCCGGCTAATCCGGCCATCACGATCAAGGAAATCATCGGAGTCCATTGCCAGATATCCACTAACGCCAAGGAGGGAATAACGGCCAGGTTGGAAGCCAACCATTTTGACGCCGGTAATCCCAGTAACTTTAAGGCATAGTTTCCCAACCCAATTGTCGGCTCATAAAACAAAGTCCACGATAATCCAACTGCCACCGGAGTGGCTACCATCGGCAACAATAGAATCAATTTCGCCAAATTTTTGCCGCGAAATTCCCGGTCTAAGATGAGGGCGATGATCACGCCTAAGACTGTTTCGACACCTACCGCCAGGACCGTAAAGTATAAGGTCAACCAGAATGCATTATAAAAACGCGGTTCTTGGAACATAGCCACGTAATTGCCTAATCCGATAAAATTAGCGGTTCCCCCGGAACTCATATTCCAATCGGTAAAGCTGACAAAGAAAGTATAGAGGATCGGGAATACCATCATCACAACAATGAATATTGCTGCGGGAAGCGGGAATATCCAGTTAATGTTTTTTTCAATGAAGCGACCGATCTTCAAAACTCACACCCCCCCCGTAGATAAGGCCGTTTAAAAACCGGGTGCGGCTTTGCCGCACCCGATAAAGATTATTTCTTTAATTCACCGGCTTTTGCCAATAGATCATTTACTTTTTTAGTAGCTGCTTTCGCTGCGGTCTCAATGTCCGCCGTTCCACCCGAGTCAATCACTTTGACGATCACTTCACCGATTGCGTCCCGGGCCTCGACCACCGAGGTCATTAAGGGGCGGTCATAGGGAGTAGCGATCGGCCCGGTCTTTTTCATCGTAAAGGCCATATCCGGATGAATTTTGGCTAAGACTTCAGGGTCGCTCCATACTGAAGTTCTTGACATCGTATTACCGGCTAACTGGGCCTTTTTGCTAATCTCCGGGCTGGTAGCCCATTTGATAAAGGTCCAAGCCAAACTTTTATTCTTGGATTGACTGGCCATACTTAAAGACCAAGGAATAACTAAAAATGGATGAGAGCCAGCCGGGCCGGCAGGAAATACAGCTATTCCCAATTTATCGGCGATTTTAGATTTAGCGGGATCTAACAATCCGGCAATTAAGACACTGGCGTCAGTCCACATCGCCGCTTTGCCGCTGGCGAATAAAGCTTGGGCTTGGGGCCAGGACATATTGGTGACTCCGGGAGGTCCATAATCATGGAGCAGTTTGCCGTAATATTTGAAGGCTTTAATAGCTTCGGGGGTATCAAGGACACATCTGCCGTTCTTAATAAAATCTCCCCCATGGCCATATAAGTAACTGGAAAACTGAGTAACGGCAGCCGCTCTTTGACCGCGGGAGACGATACCGTAAATATCTTCGGCGGGATTATGCAGCGCTTTCGCGGCCGCTTCCAACTCCTCCAATGTAGTGGGAGGCGCTATTTTCGCCTTCTCAAAGAGGTCTTTACGGTAAAAGACAACTTGCCACTCAGTAACCAAAGGAATCGAATATACCTTATCATCTAAGGTGACTGCTTTAACCGATGAGTCAGGATAGTCTTTCCAATTCCAGTTAGCGGAGTCTTGACGATTAATATATGAATTTAAATGATTGTACCATTTGTTCTTAAAAAACAGCCTTCCTTCTTGGAGGGGCCGAGTCATGAAAACATCAATGGAGGAAGCTCCGGAAGTAAACTCCACCGTCAATTTGGGAGTCAATTGGTTCTCTTCATAACTCTCAAAATTAATTTTGATTCCATAGGTCTTTTCGAACTCTGGTAATAAGGGTTTAATTGCGTCCGTCCAAGGATGGTTGGCCAAAACAACCCTGAGGGTAGGCACTTTCTTGGGGGCGCTAAAAGAAACCGGGATTAAGACTGCCAACAGAGTAACAGCCACGCAGACTACCAACAAACCCATTCCCAACCTTTTCTTTAAAAAAGCCATTTCATTCCCTCCCTTTAAGTATTAAACAATGAAAAACAGTCGAATAATCTGAATAAATCACCCCCTGTTACATTTTGTTTGAAATACGCATGAATAATTTGTAACATTCCTTAATTTTAAGGATAACACCTTCAGTGAAAAATGTCTTGTTACAAGAATACTATTACTTGTCATAATTTTAGTTCGATTGACTTATTACACGGTTCAGATGGATTTTTTTTAAATTAAGGAATTGCATAATTCATGATTTAAGCTTTGGCTCAGAATATGTTGATAGATCCATCCGGGTTAGTCATTATATATTGTGGACCAAGGGTTTATTAAGGTATTATGCTATTCCCTCAAATAAAAGACCTGGACCTTAACGGTACCAGGCGTACTCCTTAGAACATTTATTTCAGACTAAACCGGCTTTGCTCGCCATTTTTGCAACTAACACCCGATCCTTGACTCCCATTTTACAGTAAATGATACTAACATAGTTTCGCACCGTTTGTTCACCGATATAAAGTCGTTTTGCAATCTCCCGGTTATCATAACCTTGAGCGATTAGGCTCAAAATTTCCTTTTCCCGGTTGCTTAATTGATCGAGCCAATCCGGTGAGTTTAATGTAATATCCACGCTAGGCTTGTCTTCAGTGTTATTAACCAGTTTTTTTACCAGTTTGGAAGCTACTTTGGGAGCCATTAGCACGTTACCTTCGAATACCACGCGAATAGCCGCGATTAAGTCTGCTGGTGGCACATTTTTCAATAAATATCCGGAAGCCCCATATTTGAGTGCTTCGATAATGTATTCATCATCATCAAAGGTAGTCAGCATTATGACCCGGATTTCAGTGAACCGCTCGCTGATAATGCGGGTGCTTTCGACCCCGTTCATTTCCGGCATTCGGACATCCATTAGGATTACGTTCGGCTGCAATGAGGAAGCTAACTCAACCGCCTCCCGGCCGTTCTGGGCTACACCAACCACGATTATATCGTTGGCCATCTTTTCCAAGACCATCCGGAGGCTTTCCACGAAAAGTATCTGGTCATCGACGAGTAAAACCTTAATTTTCTCCATGAGCTACCCCTTTGATTGGAATTCTTGCCAAAAGGCGAAATCCAAAACCGGAATTGCTCGAAATTTCCAACATTCCTCCGAGCCGTCCGATTCTTTCCCTCATTCCCGCCAAACCATAACCTTCTTTGGGCTCGTCTACTCCAATTCCGTTGTCTTTAATCAGAATATGGACCATATTTCCAATAAGGGAAAATGAGATTGAAATACCGGTTGCATGTCCGTGCCGTAAGGCATTAGTTATTCCTTCCTGTACAAAACGGTAGGCCACTAAATCAGCTTCATCCCCAAAGTATAGCGGCGCATTCCCCAGATCTAATTCGATTTTAACTTGAGTGGCTTTGGCGATGGTATTAACCAAATGTTGAACGGCTAACAATCCGGTAACTCCACTTAATTGAACCGGCCGTAAGGCTTGTAAAGCGCGTTGGACTTCCGTTAATCCTTCGCCAGCTTGTGAACGGGCCCGCTCCAAATGTTCATAAAGTACTTTTTCGTCTTTACTTACCATTAATTTAGCTGCTTCCAACATCATCGTCAAATTCGTCAAAGTATATGCCAAGGTATCGTGTATTTCCCTAGCCAGGCGTTTACGCTCGTTTAGTAATGTTTCTTGTTCAACGGTTGCCGCATATTCTTGGAGTTGTAAGTTTACTTGACCTAACTGAAGTAGTGCTTCTTGATAATTCTTTTTAATTGATGCCGCCGGGATCTGTGCATCCCTTTGTAAACGGATCACAATGCCTAAAACA
Source organism: Bacteroidota bacterium (assembly GCA_050261255.1). Classification (GTDB taxonomy): domain Bacteria; phylum Bacillota; class UBA4882; order UBA8346; family UBA8346; genus JAAYHS01. The sequence continues at coordinate 663 of JBLNDC010000401.1, read as the reverse complement.
GTGATGATTGTGCTATAAATCCCGTAGGACCACAAATCATTTTTAGCCGGGGTTCGCATAACTACGCCCCATGCGGTTATTGGTAGGAATTGGACCCCGATTATAACTCCAATTAAAGCCGTGGCGAAGCAAATCCCGCTTCGTAATGGTAAATATTCAAAAGCCTCGATAATTAAAACCGTCGTTAAAGTTAATTCCAGATTTAGATACCCATCCATTGGGAGGCCGATGACTATTATAAGTAACACACGTGACCCTAGTAATAGCCAAGTAATAAGTTTACTTTTGGAGAACGGCAGCAACAAAGCTAAAAATAAGGAAATGGAAAGTAAAAAAAGAAATTGGCCTTTCCATTCGTGGGGTAAAGGAAGGGTAGGAATGCTCAATTGAAATTGGATGATCGCCACCACATGTAAAATGGTTACAAAGAACGTAACTAAGCTACGAAAGGCCTTTTGCGGCATGGTAAACCTTCCTTAAAAATAACTAAGATATTATAATATTCTTTTCAAAGTTCAAAGTTCCTACTTAAAGTATTTTCAGCAACGTTGTAACAGAATAATAAATTTGTCGCTTCATAAGTGATCTAAAATAGCTTAAAAAAAATCCCCAAAGCTATATAGTAAGTCTACGGAAACCCCAAGGTCCTTTACTTCTATAGCA
>JBLNDC010000400.1:0-4034 GCA_050261255.1 Bacteroidota bacterium | reverse complement strand
TCGATCATGGATCTTGATGAATTGGAGCTGCAAAAATTACGGGAAAAAGCAAAAAAAATCAGACGGGATATTATTGCCATGATTTATCATAGGCAGTCCGGCCATCCGGGGGGTTCGCTGTTATAACACGACACTTACTATGGGAAATATCGGGATAGACTCTGATTACCAGGGAAACCGCGATATTTCGTAATTTTTTCTGAGGATTTGCCGATTATTTATTTTGAGAAAAAATTTTCGCCAACTATGATCTACGACAATCAATTTAAGAAATCACAGAACTGTTTTAACATCATTTAAATACTGTTCAAATGAGGCAAAACTCCCTATAAACTACTTATAAAAAATCATAAAAAATCGCCCTGGTGGACAACCGGTGCGCAACTAATATTCTAATAACAAAAACCTCTACTATATCTCACTTTTCTGCATCCTTAGATATTAAAGCAGTGAACAACCTACCTCGTTAGAAATTGCACTTACAAAACGCCACCAAAAAGAAGAAACCAATATTTTTAATAGAGGGCTTGCTGACGATTAACTTAAGCCCTAATTCATTGATCCTCTTCTGCAATTTTATATTGTTTTTTTTGATGCTCTCCCCCATCAAAATATGGAAATGCGTGTTTAAACTGAATTTTAAACCACCCTCGCAGATCCGGGTCTCCATTTTCCCACAAGTCCTTTATGTATTTCATATATGGCAAAACTTCAGGATCGTTAATTATTAAGCCATTATATCCATTTGTGATTGGGATAGCTTTACCCTTCAACAGCTCTTTTATTACTAAATTATAAACTTCAGTAGGCTGAAAAATTTGTAAAATTTCCCCCATTATTTCCTCAATATCCCTATATTGTTCCCCTTCCCCATTTATCAGCCATTTTTCATTGACATGAAACAAACGGGAAATCAGAATAACCATAGTATCTGATGGCGTTTCTTTCCCTTTTTCCAGACCGGAGACATACGATGGCCCAACCCCAAGAAGCTTCCCCAAAGCCTCTTGGGTTAAGTTTGATTGTGTCCTTAACTCTTTTAAGCGGTCGCCAAATCCAGACATAATTTCAGTATCCTCACAAAAGTATTTGACAACTTCAGTAAGCTGAAGTTATAATAAACTTATATACTAAACTTCTTTAGTAAAATTTTTCCAAAAATAACCACTTTAAAATCAAGCGGATAGGAGGTGAATTTATGACCCCTCAAGAGATTAAAGCGCTTTTAATGTTAAAAAACATTAAACAGAAAGACATTGCGCTTGAACTCGATGTAACCGAAGGCGCGGTATCTCAGGTTATTTACGGCTCCGCGACTGCTCGGCGAATCAGGCAAGCCATTGCGGAAAAGCTGGGTAAGTCTGAATCCGAATTATGGCCTTCTAATTCTAAAATCGCGTAAGGAGTTTTTTACAATGATAATTTATGATGCCGTTAAACCTAAAGACATAGAATTAGTAAAAGCCGAAGCGGCCCGTGTTCAAAACCTTTATAAAAAGTATGCCCATAAAACAATCGACCATGAGCCTTACTTTTTATTGAATATGCTTAAGGAATACCAATCCACCAATAAAGCACTTGCAAGGAGCGCGTTTGGATGGTTTTCAATGGTTTGGTGGTCTCGTTCAATTGATGTGTAAAATGACAAGACTTTTTTGCAGCGATCATAGATTAAGCTTTGGCATAAAGGCGATGATGACTCAAAGATCTTGGAAGCCAGCTCGGGTTCATCGGCGCGGGACATTTTTAAAATGATGTTATCAACCTCGTTTAGATACAGCTCATTAAGTTGTTGTCGTTCATCGGGACTAAACCGTGCGGTAAATTCGGCGTAATTATCAGCGACGCTTGGCGCTAAAACCTGGGACAACCAGGCGGCGAGTTTTTTACTTAAAAATATATGGGTCACTAGCTCTCACATCCTAAAGAACTTTAGTAATTATCTAAATAATACCATTTTCCGCGAGGTGAGGCAATGGCTACACGTAAACAAAATATCGACCAAAAATTGTCTAATCAATTATCATTATTCGACACGGTGGTATCGACTTACTACGAAACAATTGTCAAACCAAAACCAAAGGCATATGCAGGGAGTTACAATTTTGGTGTACAGCTGCGAAATCTCATCTCGGAAGGGCTGAAACAATGCCAGCTGTCGAGGTGGGAAGTCGCCGCGAAAATGTCGGAACTGCTCCAAATTGAAATAACCAAGAGCCAGCTTGACTCTTGGACGGCGGAATCGAAAGAAGCCCACAGGTTTCCAGCGGAATATATTCCGGCGTTTTGCAAGGTAACTGGGTTTATAGAACCACTCAGACAGATGGCCGAAATGGTTGACTGTTACCTTATAGAAAGCAAAGAAGCTCTGATGGTGGACTTAGGCAAGATTAAGCAGGCAAAACGCGACCTTACTCAGCGTGAAAAAGAGATCTGGAAGTTTTTAAATACCGTAGGTAGGTGATTTGGACGATGTTGACCGACCATTGGTTAACCGTTAAAGAGGTCGCTGGGCTTTTGAGAATTTCCGAGCAAGCGGTCAGGAAAAATGCTCAAGCCGGTAAATATGGCGCGGTTAAATATGAGAATTCCACGCGCGGTGGTGGAAAAGACGGCAAAAGTTTAATGATTCCTCTCTCCGGCCTGTCGACTGAAAATCAAGTGAGTTACCTTCGGGATATAGGCCTAACGCAGGATGCCGCTTCCATTGATGATGGCTGGGATCGGGAGCCGGAATGGAAAAGAAACATAGCATCCGAGCGGATGAATATTTTAGCCGCCTGGGATAAGTATTTAGCCACCCACCCGGACCGCAACCAGACTGAATTAAGCATTGAGTTTGTCAAGACCTGGACGGTTATAAATTCGGACAATAAATTTTCAGTAAAAACGCTTTACCGCTGGCGCAAGGATTACCGGGCCGGCGGACGGATGGCTCTCCTCCCCGGTTGGGGCGACCGCAAAAAAAATCATGACATCGATCCGCATGCCTGGGAGATGTTTTTAAAGATGTACCTTACTTTACAACAACGCAGCGTCAGCGACTGTTACACCGACTTGCAGATAATCGCCGCCGAAAAACGCTGGCGGGTACCATCACTTCGGACAATACAGCGAATGGTCAACGAGATCCCAGAGTCAACATTGATTCTATTCCGTGAAGGGGAAGAAGCTTTCCGAAACAAGTGTGAACCATACATACTCCGTGATCATGAAACCGTCCTAGCCAATCAGATCTGGGTGGGAGATCACCAGGAACGGGATATATTTGTACAGGGACCCAACGGTAAACCTGTCCGGCCATGGCTAACCGCATGGCTGGATTTCCGGAGCACTAAACTGGTGGGCTGGACTATTTCATATAGTCCAAATACCGACACTATTATGGCGGCTTTTGCAAACGGTGCTTTAAACAAAGGCATCGGTCTTCCAAATGATATTTATATTGACAATGGTCGCGATTATAGCAGCCATGAATTCGCCGGGAGAGGCAATCGCCACCGGGCTGTAATCGATGAAGACAGAATCCGGTCATTGGTAACCGAACTTGGAATCGTCCCCCATTTCGCCATCCCTAAAAACGCCCGCGCTAAAACTATTGAGCGGTTTTACAGAATTTGCGCGGAGAAATTCGACAAAAGGTTCCCAACTTATTGCGGCTCCAATACCAATGAACGTCCGGAAGGCCTGAATGAACTGCTGAAAAACCACCCGGAGAAAATCCCCACCCTGCAAGAGATCCAACAGGCATTTTCCGATTGGGTGATCCATGTTTACAACAAGCTTCCTTCTGAAGGTGCTGGCCGGAAGGGCGAATGCCCGGATGAAACTTTTGAGCGGACCCGTGGTCCAATCCGGATCGCTCCGGAAGCGGCCCTCCGTCTCTGCCTGATGCGGCATTCGCAACCAGTAACTGTACAGCGGAATGGAGTTAAGCTGCTTGGACAATGGTATCAGAATGAAGATTTGATCGCCACGCACCTGGGACAAGATGTATATCTCCGGTATCGCGACGAGGACATGACTAGAGTTTT
>JBLNDC010000399.1:0-4921 GCA_050261255.1 Bacteroidota bacterium | reverse complement strand
CCTGATGATGAATCTAGTTGAAAAAATCAAGATGAGGTAAGATGGGAGAGGCAAGAGGTGTGAATGTGAAAGTAACGCTTTGTTGCCTTTTTTCATTTCATCATATGTCGGAAGAATTCTTAGAAAATATTATATAAACTTTTTTTGGATTATGTGACTTTTGTGACTTAGTAAGAGCTTATTAAGAGAGATTATGCTGATTATCCTAAGAAAAAGATTGACGTATAGTAAATAATAAGTATAATAATTTTTATGATCGCATCGATTTCATAAGCATTCGGCTTGAGGCGCAAGGATAGGTCCGGTGTACAAAGGCAATTTATGGATTACGATCGGTCAATTTTTTTATATGACTTATGTCTAAGATTTCTGGCGAATTGAAAGGAGCGAAGCGAATGAATCATTTTGTAATGGATGCCTTTCATGGGTACCGTTCACGTTTAGATGATATGATGTTAGTTTATGAAGCGTTGGAGGAGATCCCGCAAAAGCTGGGAATGAAAGCGGTCATGCCGCCCTTCATTTTGCCTTATTACAATGGCGTGGTTCCAGAGGATTGTGGCATCAGCGCTTTTGTATTTTTAGCAGGCGGGCATTTTACCATTCATACCTTTTCGTTTCGGGAAGCCTATTTTATAGACTTACTTTCACCCGAGGCTTTTGATACAGGAAAGGTAAAAAAATTAATCAAAGACGCTTTTCCCGCAGAACAAGTCACTTCCTATTGTCTGGAAAGGGAACGCCGCGAAACCTATCCGGCCAAAATTGAAATCAACGAAGAAATGGATTTTGGCCCGCACCTCTTTCTAGATTTGAAAAACTATTCCGGACCTAAGAAGATGGATGATTTGTTCACCTTTTTCGATACCATGCCGTTTAAGATCGGAATGACCCCGATTATCAGGCCGATTGTGGTTAAGAATTCGCTGGGGAACGCGAAAGTGACCTCAATATTGACAATGATCGCGGAGAGTCATATTAGCCTCCATTATTTTGAAGAAACCGGGCAGGCTTATTTTGATCTTTTTTCTTGTAGATTCTTTGATTACGCAAAAGTCAGCGCCAAGTTGAGGCAAGTATTAAAGAGCGAGGTTATCAATGAAACATTAATCTCGCGCGGTAGTAAATATCAATACTATAAGAATGATACAGCCGCGCCGGTTATTGATTCTCGTGCATGGCTTAAAAACGCATATCAAAAAAACAATTGACCGCCTTTCTAACCGCTCTAATTTAATAACATTAAGATAATTTTTCCGGTTGTAAAAGTCACCTGAGAAAGGTGACTTTTACATTTGCAATTAGTTACGATCCAAGTGTTTTACAGAGTTAAACAAAAAAATATTCTAATTAGTAAATTTTTTGGTAGACACCCAAAATCTTGGGTTATATAATATAAATGTGTACAATATGTAGTGTTTGGAGGTGGGACGTTGAATTGTCCTTTTTGTAGTGGTTTAGATAGTAAGGTGATTGATTCAAGGGCTTCTGAAGAAGGTAATGCTATCCGCCGCCGTCGGGAGTGCTTGGTTTGTCAGAAACGTTTTACCACCTACGAACGGGTCGAAGAGGCCCCGTTAATAGTCATCAAAAAAGATGGGCGCCGGGAGCCATTTGATCGGGCTAAAGTATTAAATGGACTGGTGAAAGCTTGCGAAAAGAGGCCGGTTTCTTATGCAACCCTTGAAAAATTGGTCAATACAGTCGAACGCGAATTGCGCAACCGTATGGAACAAGAAGTGGCCAGCACAGTCGTTGGCGAATTAATCATGGAAGGATTAAAAAGCATTGATGAAGTGGCCTATGTCCGTTTTGCATCAGTTTATCGGCAGTTTAAGGATTTAGGCGATCTGATGCATGAATTACAAAATCTGCTGGGTAAATGAACGGGGGAGAGTTCATGGCAAAGAATCTGATGGAAATCGAAGAGCCGCTCGAATTAAATGACGGAGAGAACAAAGTAGTTAACTTTATCAACCGTAACCGTGAAAAGGCTTTTCGTTCGATCCGCAAGCGGGATGGAAGGATTGTGGAGTTTGACATCGATAAAATTGCCGGCGCGATTTTTAAAGCAGCTAAAGCGGTAGGCGGTGAAGACCGGCAATTGGCCGAGGAGCTAGCGGAAATTGTGGTTCAATACTTACATAAACAGTTGGGATTGGGAATCCCGTCCGTTGAAGAGGTTCAGGATGCAGTAGAAAAGGTGTTGATTGAAACCGGACATGCTAAAACAGCCAAAGCTTATATTCTTTACCGGGACCGTCGCACTAGGCTTCGTGAATCTAAGTCGGAATTAATGGATGTAGTCGAAGATATTTTAGTTGAGACTAGTCGGGAAAACGCAAATATCAGTAATTCTCCGTCAGCTAAAATGCTCCAAATCGCATCGGCAGCCAGCAAACGATATTATTTAAGCCGTCTAATTCCGGAAGACATGGCCCAAGCCCATTCTGAAGGGGACTATCATATCCATGATCTGGACTTTTACGGCAAGACCTTGACTTGCGTCCAAATACCGTTAAGACGTTTATTGGAAAATGGTTTTAATAACGGCCACGGCTATATTAGGCCTCCAAAACGCCCGGCATCGGCCACCGCTTTAGCTGCCATCATCCTTCAAAGTTCACAAAATGACATGCACGGCGGTCAATCCTTTGCTGCTTTCGACCGTGACATGGCGCCGTTTATGGCGGGCGCATCGGAAGATGAAGTTTTTCAAGCGATGGAAGCCTTGATCTATAACTTGAATTCCATGCATAGCCGGGCCGGAGCTCAAGTGCCTTTTAGCAGTATTAACCTGGGGTGTGATACCTCTCCGGAAGGCCGGCTGGTTACCAAATCCTTGCTGTTAGCTTATGAAAAAGGGTTAGGCCGGGGAGAGACGCCAATTTTTCCAAATATAATTTTTCGATTGCAGAAAGGGGTTAATTTTAATCCGGAGGATCCCAATTACGATCTTTTCAAATTGGCCATGCGCGTCTCGGCTCAGCGGTTAAACCCGACTTATTCCTTTATGGACTCTACCTTTAATCAGGAGTATCGAGACGAAGTCGCCTATATGGGTTGCCGGACTAGGGTAATAGCTAACCGGCATGGAGCGGCGATCTCCGATGGCCGGGGCAATCTTTCTTTTACCACCATTAACCTACCGCGCTTGGCCTTAAAAAGCGGAGGTAATTTAGAAACCTTTTATCAAGAATTAGAAAGCTTAATGAATTTAGCTGCCCGGCAGTTATATCATAGGTTCCGGATTCAATCCAGGTTACGCGTCAAAGACATGCCTTTTTTAATGGGACAAGGCTTATATTTGGATTCGGAAAAATTATCCCCTCAAGATCAAATCGCCCCGGTGATTAAACATGGCACTCTCTCGATCGGTTTTATTGGGCTGGCTGAAACTTTAACTTGTTTGACCGGGTATCATCACGGCCAAGATCAGAGCGTCCAGCGTTTGGGATTGGAGATCGTCGGTTTTATGAGGAAAATGGTGGACAATTTTTCCGAAGAATACGATCTCAATTACACTTTGTTAGCCACTCCGGCGGAAGGGTTATCCGGACGCTTTATCAATTTGGACCGACGTCGCTTCGGCGTGAAACCCGGAATTACCGATAAAGAATACTATACTAACAGTTTTCATATTCCGGTAAGTTATGAAATTTCGTCATTCGAAAAGGTTTCCCTGGAAGGCCCCTATCACAAGCTTACTAACGCCGGGCATATCAGTTATGTCGAATTAAAAGCGCCGCCGGTTAATAACCTTGAGGCTTACGAGGCTTTGGTGAAACATATGGCCCATTCCAATATGGGCTACGTCGGGATCAACTTCCCGGTCGATGAATGCCCCAGTTGTTTTTACCGGGGTGTAATTGAAAAAGAGTGTCCGTCGTGCGGGTCTACTAATATTCGTCGGATTCGCCGGATTACCGGTTACCTCTCAACCGTGGATCGTTTTAATGACGCCAAACAAGCAGAACTTCGGGAACGGAAGATTCATGGTTAATCAAGAAAAGGTTCGGATTGCGGGTATTGCTACTGAGAGCGTTGTCGACGGGCCCGGAATCAGGAACACAATCTTTTTTCAAGGCTGTCCTCATGCTTGCCCAGGCTGTCATAATCCTGAGACCTGGCGGTTTGACGGCGGAGAAGAAATCAGTCTTACCGATTTATACCGGTTGCTGGACTTAAATCCTTTAGTTACCGGTGTGACATTTAGCGGCGGAGAGCCATTCCAACAAGCTCCGTTAGTCGCGGTTCTCGGAAATCACCTCCGGATGTCGGGGTTAAGTGTATGGGTCTATACCGGGTTCACCTGGGAATTTTTAATGGCTAATCTCGATCGGCCAGGGTATAAAGAATTATTGGAGGTTGCCGAAGTTTTAATTGATGGGCCGTTTATCCAGGAACAGCGGGATCTTTCCCTTCTATTCAGGGGGTCGACAAACCAACGTTTAATTAAAGTAACAGAAAGCATGGCCTCGGGAAGAATAGTCCTGTGGCAGCCGCCGGGAATGGATGTCGGTTATGGGATGGGTTGAAACCAATCTTTCGGGGATCAGTTTCCATCAATGTCAGGAATTAAATGATCATCAAGTCATCCAAGGTTTTTCCGCTAGGGATTCCGGTAATATGGCCTTGCATATCGGTGATGATCTTAATAAAGTCATTGCCAGGCGGAAATCATGGTTGAAAGCTTTAGGCTTAAGCCTGGAACAGCTCGTCGCTGGCGTTCAAGTCCACGGAACCAGGGTAGCTTCTATTGAAGAAACAGCGGCGGGCTCGGGGGCTTTTAGCTTAAACGGAGCCATTCCGGAAACCGATGCCTTAATTACCAAAAAACCTGGAATTATATTAGCTACTTTTACAGCGGATTGCATACCGATTTTTATTTATGATCCGGCTATGCCGGCAATTGGTGTAG
>JBLNDC010000398.1:0-10382 GCA_050261255.1 Bacteroidota bacterium | reverse complement strand
ACTATAAGATAGAACCCAATGGAGGAGGCAAAGTAATGGAATATATGGACCAAATACAAATGTACCAAATGCCGGCCGGCATGGACCAGCCGATGATGTACTGTAACACCGCCCAGATGATGATGGAGATGCATCATACCATCATGGGAATGAACCGGATGTGCATGGAGATGCACCAGATGATGCGCGAAATGCATCATTCTCATCACCACCGCATGAAGGACGATCATAGAGGTTGTTGAAACGAGTCTCATTCCTACATAAATTCCTTATTCAAACCAACGACTATAACGGCTTGAGGCAAGCCTTTCCCGTAATTTATCTAAGTAGGTTATTTTAAAACAAGTAAGCTCCGCCGGTTCACTAAGCCGACGGAGCTTGTATATATTTAAATCAAAACCATCAAAATTCTCCATGGGCTGAACTCAAATTTTTCCAACCAGGTCAATGCCAGGTTTGAGTGTCTGGGCCCCGGGCCGCCATTTAGCAGGGCAAACCTGGTCGCCATGTTCAGCGACGAATTGGGCCGCCTGGACCTTACGGAGAAGCTCAGCCGCTTCCCGCCCGATGCTATTGTCGTTCACCTCATAAGATACGATCTTCCCTTCAGGGTTAATTACAAAACTGCCTCTAAGCGCCACACCCTCTTCCGCGATATAAACCTCAAAATCCTCCGCTAGTTTTGCAGTCGTGTCGGCAAGCATCGGATACGTAATCTTCTTAATAGTCTCCGAAGCGTCGTGCCATGCTTTATGCACGAAATGGGTATCGGTGGATACGGCATAGACCTCGCAGCCGATTTTCTTGAACTCTTCGTAAAGATCTGCCAGATCTTCTAATTCAGTGGGGCAGACAAAGGTAAAATCCGCCGGATAGAATACGAAAACCGACCACTTGCCAAGTAAATCCGCTTTAGTGACCTCCTTAAATTCCCCTCCCACAAAGGCTTGGACTTTGAAATCATAAGTTGACGTGGTTCGACAAGTAGTTGTAATCACCTCGTGATTACAATGGTCGATAGTATTGCTAAGTAGTTGATTACCGATTTTAGACAAGTCTAATTACCCGATAATCTAAAGTCAGCGGTAAATTCGGATAAAAAAAATTCGACGGTCTAATGTTCCGTCGAATCAATATTTTCAAATGGTCGGGGCGACAGGATTTGAACCTACGACCCCCTGCGCCCAAGGCAGGTGCGCTACCAAACTGCGCTACGCCCCGATTTAGGTGACGATGAATAGTATACCGTAAAAAACGGTTTCCGTCAAGGGAAGCTTGGTCTAATTAGAGTCGTTCATGGAAAAACCTGATGCGATCTTGGTCAATCTCAATTACACCATAAGTAACACCCCGATAAGCCCGTTCCGGGCAAAGGGTCCCCGGATTGAAAAGCTTAATACCTTCCCATTCGGTATTCAAGGGAAGATGGGTATGGCCGAAAATGATTAGACCTACTCCTCTTTCCCGGCCGGCCAACCCGATAGTGGTCAACCCTTGTTTGACACCATACCGGTGTCCATGGGTCAACATTACTTGATGGCTTTCCAGTTGGAAAATTTGCTCCACCGGATATTCGGTAATAAAGTCGCAGTTTCCAGCTACACCTTTGATCGGAAATCTAAAACTGAGTTTGACCCGGGCCAGCTCCCGGTAACCGTCACCGGTGAACAACAACTGGTCCACCGGGCCCATCACCCGCAAAACCCGTTCCAGGACGTTTAAGTTACCGTGAATATCCCCTACTACTCCGATCCGCATGTTACCTCAAAATGATAATTTTTGAAAATAATACGAAATAATAACGAATTATCCCGCACAGTCGTCGAGACGCAAAGGACAGACATGATAATCTACCCATGCTTTGTTTTCTCCGGCCTTTGCGTCTCCACTTAATTCAGGTTTTGATCGCTATCATAATTTTTCTAGGATGGGAATCAATTTTTCAACCGCCCTGGCCCGGTGGCTGAAACGGTTTTTTTCTTCCGCTGTAAGCTCCGCCATGGTTTTACCCAGTTCGGTAATTAAAAAAACCGGGTCGTACCCAAATCCATTAGCGCCCCTTGATTCGTCGAGGATAATGCCCTCAACCGTCCCATCAGCCTGACAAAGCTGACCATTTTCCGGATTATAGAGGGCCACCGCGCAGCGGAACCGGGCTGTCCTTTTCTCCAGAGGAACGCTTTGAAGATTCTCCAATAAAAACCGGTAACGATCCCGGTCGTCCCAACCCGGTTGCCCGTAGCGGGCGGAGTAAACTCCTGGCTCGCCGTTTAAAGCGTCCACTTCCAATCCGGAATCGTCAGCCAAAGTTAATTCCCCAGTAAAATCGCCAATGGTCCTGGCTTTCAGTATCGCATTTTCCATAAAAGTCCGGCCGGTTTCTTTCACTTCCGGCGCATCTGGAAAACCGTCTAAACCTACGACTTCCAACGGTAAGCTTACTAAGATTTCCTTTAATTCAACAACTTTCCCCTTATTCTTCGACGCCAGGACGAGTTTTCGCAACCCCGACCCCTCCGATCCGTCCCGCCAAGGATTCTCCCAACGTTTCGCGCTGGATCTGAATTAGTTCCAGAATGCCTTTCTTGGCCAGCGCCATCAATCCCGCCATTTCATCCCAGGAGAACGGGTTGCCCTCGGCGGTCCCTTGAACTTCAACCAGTTTTTCGCTCCCGGTCATCACCAGGTTCATATCCACTGAAACCCGTGAATCCTCGTGATAACAAAGATCCAATAATTGACTGCCGTCATAAATGCCGACACTGGTCGCGGCTAAAAAATCATAAAGAGGCAGTTTTTTATCGGCGGCAGTAACCTTATTCAAGGCATCGGCCAAGGCCACAAAGCTTCCGGTAATAGCGGCGGTCCTGGTTCCTCCATCGGCTTGAATCACATCGCAATCGATCCAAATCGTCTTTTCGCCGAGAGCCGCCAAATCAACTACCGCCCGGAGGGCGCGTCCGACAAGACGTTGAATTTCCTGGGTCCTTCCGGTAACCTTGCCTTTGGAAGACTCCCTAACATTCCGCTGGGGTGTGGCCCTAGGAATCATGGCATATTCGGCGCTAATCCATCCCACTCCCTGACCCTTCAGCCATACCGGCACTTTATCTTCGATCGTAGCCGTACAAATGACTTTCGTATTACCAACTTCGATTAACACAGAGCCTTCGGCATGGATGATATAATTCCGGTGAATTTTCACCCCGCGTATTTGGTCAACCCGCCGCCCGTCAACTCGCTGCATATTACTGCCTCCATTTTCACAATGTATCTTGTTTCTCTAATCATTGTCTTTCTCAATTTCCAAGTATATAATATCCGCTATCCCTGCCGTTGATATTCAGCCCGTCCCGTCTGGTAAAGATCATTCCCAAGACTGTCGATAGCCACGATTACCGGAAAATCTTGCACCACCATCCGGTAAATAGCCTCCGGCCCCAGATCGGGATAGGCGACGACTTTAGCCTGAATTATCGAATTGGCGATTAAGGCCCCGGCTCCTCCCAAAGCCGCAAAATAAACAGCGCCGCATGTTCGCATAGTTTCAACCACTTCTCGGGAACGCTGACCTTTGCCAACCATTCCCTTGAGCCCCATTTTCAAAAGAGCCGGCGTATAGGAGTCCATCCGGGAACTGGTAGTTGGTCCGGCGGATCCGATGATCCTTCCCGGCTTGGTCGGGCACGGCCCGACCTAATAAATGGACTCTCCCTTTATGGCTACGGGTAATTCTTCTCCCTCTTGCATAGCGGTAAAAAGCCGTTTATGAGCTGCATCCCGACCGGTTAATAACGGCCCGTTAAGCAAGATCGAATCCCCCGCCCTAAGTTCGATCAGATCTTCATCCTTCAGTGGTAATTGAATTCGCTTTTTCGACATAACCATTCCCCTTCAGTTTTCCATCCTAACAGTTTACAATTTGTGAAATCTGTGTAATCAGTGTCATCCGGGTCATAGCTCCGCGCTTTGGTGCCGGGTGACATGGCATGAGATATTGACCGCCACGGGGAGCCCGGCAATATGAGTTGGATATTGATTGATATGAACCCCTAAAGCAGTAGTAGTGCCGCCTAAACCTTGGGGCCCAATTCCTAAATCATTGATTTCTTTTAATAATTCGGCTTCAAAATCCCGCCAATCCGGGTCAGGGTTCTTGGTCCCCAGCTCCCTTAATAAGGCCTTTTTGGATAATAGCGCGGCCATTTCCATGGTACCACCTACTCCCACACCGACTACCAACGGCGGACAAGGACTAGCCCCTGCCAAACTAACCGTTTCAATGATAAATTTCTTTACACCATCTCGGCCTTGCGCCGGAGTGAGCATCCCTAGGCGGCTTTGGTTCTCGCTACCGAAACCTTTGGGAGCGACCGTAATCCGAAGCCGGTCGCCGGGAACAATTTCAGTATGGATCACTGTCGGACAATTATCACCGGTATTAACCCGTTTTAACGGATCGGCGACCACTGACTTTCTCAGGTAACCCTCGCGGTAGCCCCGGCGCACGCCCTCATTAATGGCTTCCTGAAAACCACCACCCCGGATGATTATCTCCTGGCCGTACTCAACAAAGACCACAGCCATTCCGGTGTCTTGACAAATTGGGAGCCCTTCGGAACGCGCGATTTTGGCATTCTCGATTATACCGCGAAGGCATTCCCGCCCCACCGGTGACTCTTCTGTTGCTAAAGCTTTCTCCAGACCGCTTGTAATGTCGGCCCCGAGAACAATATTTGATTCCCGGCATAATCTGGAAACAATTTCGATAATCTTTTCAGCAGTAATCTCCCGCATCATAACCCCCGTCTATTTTAAACACTTCGGCTTCCCGCCATGTTCCCGATGATATTTTATACATTCGCAACAAACACCGAATCGTGGACAAGATTTTGATGAACAAGTACACTCTTTCTTATTTCGTTCCTGATTCGGACATGACATGCGGTCCACCCCTTTTCCCAAATTGATTTAGATATTTTCCTATTACCATTCCATTATTCGTTAACCGCCAACAGTTCCCTCCTTAAACCGGACATTAATTAAAATTTAACCAACTTTGAGCGATTAAATGATTAATAAATTATTGAATTCGGGATGTTATCAAACTTCGGTAGGGTGGTTATTTTGATACAACAAAGCAAAGAAATGGATGTTAACGGTTCATTTAAAGTTTATTTAGGTTTGAAAAAGTTCGTTTGTTATGCTACAATTTGTTTAACAACCCGGAGGGAATATTTTGTTAACGGTTAAACGATGGGAAGAGATCATCCGGATCCTGGAAAGGGACGGCAGCATCGATGTGAATTCACTCAGCGACCAATTGGGGGTTACCGCTAAAACTATCCGGCAAGACTTGGCCGAATTGGAAGCCAAAGGCCTGTTGGAACGGGTCCATGGCGGAGCTGTTTTTAAACCCAACGGCAGCGGCGTCTTCCCAATCCGGGAACGCAGACAACATAATCTTGAGGAAAAAGAACGCATTGCCGCTGCCGCTTTGAGATATATTAAAAATGGCGACACCATCATCCTCGATGGAGGCAGTACCACTCTGCAACTGGCTAAAAAACTCATCGATCGCCGCTTAGTAGTTATCACCAACGACTTAATCATCGCCGGAGAAATACTAACCCACGAATCGATCACCCTTTATCTCTCGGGAGGCAAACTACGGCGTGAAGGAGTTTATACTCTTTTAGGCCGGGAAGCTGAAAGGACCATTAGCACCTATAACGTGAATAAACTCTTCTTGGCCACCAGCGCCCTTGATTTCAAGCAAGGCCTCACCGTCCTCTCGGAGGAAGAAGCGGAGATCAAAAAGACTATGCTTAGAGCGGCTAAAGAGACGATCTGTCTAGCTGACTACAGCAAGTTTCATAAGGCTGCGCTCGTTTCATTCGCTCCGCTAACAGCGATCGACCGCTTGATTACAGACAACCGGATCTCCGACACGGATTTAAAGTATTTGAAAGGCCAGGGGATTGAAGTTGAGGTTGTTTAACATAAATCAAATTTAGGAGGCGGTATCTAATGGAAGTTAGACATGGGGCAAACCCCAACGATGTAAAACTCTACACGACAGAGCGGCTCCGTAACGATTTTTTAATTCAGGGCCTTTTTAAACCGGGTGAGGTTAAGCTGGTTTACAGCCAAATCGACCGGATTATCACCGGTAGTGTCTGTCCGATCAAGCCGATCGCCCTTGAGGCCGGCGCCGAATTAAGGGCCAAATACTTCCTGGAACGCCGGGAGATGGGGATCATCAACATCGGCCCCAAGGGTGTTGTCAAAATTGACGGGGTCTCATACGAGCTCGACACCAAAGACGGCCTTTATATCGGCATGGGAGCCAAAGAGATCGTTTTTGAAAGCAAAGATGGAAACAACCCGGCAAAATTCTATTTCAACAGCGCCCCGGCGCACAAAACCTATCCTACGGTATTAATCAAGCCGGAAAATTGCGTCCAGGTTGAACTTGGCACTCTTGAAGAATCCAACCACCGGGTGATCACCAAATACATCCTGCCGGGACAGGTCGAAAGCTGCCAATTGGTCATGGGAATGACCTCCTTGAAACCGGGCAGTGTCTGGAACACCATGCCCTGCCACACTCATGATCGCCGGATGGAAGTCTATCTCTACTTTGGAATCCCGGAAAACGCAGTGGTCTTCCATTACATGGGCGAACCCAACGAGACCAGGCATATTGTGATGCGTAACGAAGAAGCGGTCATCTCCCCCAGTTGGTCGATTCATTCCGCCTCTGGGACTCAGGCTTATACCTTTATCTGGGGTATGGTCGGTGAAAACCAAGCCTTCGACGATATGGACGCAGTAGCGATGAAAGATCTGCGTTAAGGTAAGGCAGAAGTCGGAAGTTTAGAAGCCGGGAACCGGAAGATAGAATACAAAAAGACAGAAGTGAAAGTATGGCTTCGCAATTCAATTATGGAAAAGCTTCGAAGCATTGGCTAACAACCTTCTGGTTCCTCACTCCCGGATACTAATGACCCAAAATTTGAGTTACAATACGAGGAAAGGATTGATTTTAATGTCAGCTAATCAATTTCGCTTAGACGGTAAAGTCGCTTTGGTCACCGGCGCTTCTTACGGGATCGGGTTCGCCATCGCCAAAGGAATGGCCGAAGCCGGCGCTACCATCGTTTTCAACGACATCAAACAGGAACTGGTCGATAAAGGCTTGGCTGCCTATAAGGAAGCCGGCATCAACGCCAAAGGATACGTCTGCGACGTAACCGACGAAGCTGCTGTTAACGCCCTGGTGAAGCAGATTGAAGGAGAAGTCGGCGTCATCGATATTTTGGTGAACAACGCCGGGATCATCAAACGAATCCCCATGACCGAGATGTCCGCCGCCGAGTTCCGACAGGTAATCGACGTCGATCTAAACGCTCCCTTCATAGTCTCCAAAGCCGTTATCCCCGGTATGATCAAGAAGGGCCACGGCAAGATCATCAACATCTGCTCGATGATGAGCGAGCTGGGCCGGGAGACCGTATCAGCCTACGCCGCTGCCAAAGGCGGTCTGAAGATGTTGACCCGGAACATCTGTTCCGAGTACGGTGGGCAGAACATCCAATGCAACGGCCTGGGGCCCGGCTACATCGCCACTCCGCAAACAGCGCCCCTCCGGGAAGAAGGGCACCCCTTCAACAGCTTTATCATCGCCAAAACCCCGGCCGCCCGTTGGGGAACCCCCGAAGATTTAGTTGGCCCTGCGGTATTCCTGGCCTCCGACGCCTCCAACTTCGTCAACGGACATATCCTTTACGTCGACGGCGGCATCCTGGCCTACATCGGCAAACAGCCCTGAGCAAAGCATCGACAAAGCCGGTCGGGTTCAACTCCGGCCGGCTTTTAATTATCGGCTCCCCATTATAATTGATTTTAAAACCCGGTTCAGGCCTAGACCATCACCACATAATTCGATACTTGATTTCGTTTAATCCTGCTGAACCTGTAAAATTCAAACAAAAATTTACCCTTGGTGCGGATAATTACCACAGAATCTACGATAATTTGTTAATCTTTAATCTTTATGTTAATATGTTAAGCTCCAAGTAACATCTCCCTGTAAGCCCTTTGACCATACGGTAGTTCCGGTTGCTTTGTCGATAGCATGATATCGTTGCATGCTACTAGTTATCTCCGAAGCCGTATAGTATATATCAAGCCGTCATTACCGATTGCCGGCGACGAATATAGATCGGCCCCAATGATTTTAGACCACAGTAGTCCTGAGCCGTCGGTTGAGGATATCATTGCAAAAAAATTGTTAATGAAAAATTTTTATGGTAAGATGTTACTATCTATTCTATTAGCAATGGATACACCGAGCGAGGATGGCAAACCGGAGGGAAATCAAAGTGAACCAAGAAATATTCAAAGCGGTTGATGAGTATATCAAGGAACGAGTCGGGCTGGAAGACCAAATCCTAATCAAGATCCGGGAGTCGGGTTACCGGTCGACAATGCCTGAAGCCAACATTTCACCCAATCAAGGTAAACTCTTGAACATCTTAGCCAGAACCTGTTCCGCCAAGAACATCTTGGAACTTGGCACTCTGGTCGGTTACAGCGCCGTCTGGTTGGCAAGAGCCTTGCCGGTAGATGGTAAATTGATAACGATTGAGTACGATGCAACCAATTACAAAATTGCCAAAGAAAACATCAGGAATGCTAACCTTGAAGATATCATCACGATCAAACACGGAAAAGCGCTGGAGATACTGCCCGACATCGAAAGAGAACAATCGGAACCTTTTGATTTCATTTTTATTGATGCCGATAAACCGCCCTATGTCGAATATTTTAAATGGGCTATCAAGCTTTCCCGAAAGGGTTCCTTGATCGTGTTGGATAATGTAATCCGTAACGCTAAAGTTTTGGAAACGGAAAACAATGACCCAAAGGTTGTTGGGGTCCGAAAATTGAATGATTACTTGAAAGAGTGTCGGGAAGCGGACTTTACCATTCTTCAAACCATTGGGGAAAAGGAATATGACGGGATGGCCATTGGAATTGTAAAGTAGTCCCATCTTTTCGAGAGGAGAAAGGCTTAATGGAGTCATCCTTCGGCGAATATAAAATCAGTACCGATAAGGAGTTAATTCCTTTGGAGAGGGTCACGGAATTATTGCATAATACCTACTGGGCTCATCACCGCAGTCGCGAAACCATTGAAACCTCCCTCAAAAATTCAATTTGTTTCGGTGTCTATCATCAAGAAAAAATGGTCGGCTTTGCGCGGGTTGTTACTGATTACGCGACTATGTATTGGCTCTGCGACGTGGTTATCGATCCGGAGTACCGAGGCCGGGGCTTAGGTAAAAAATTAATTCAAACCATTACCGAAATTGACGAGCTTAAAGAGATGTTCGGCATCTTAGCCACTCGCGACGCCCATGGTTTATATGAAAAGTACGGTTTCCAAAAGGTGCCCGATAAGTTCATGCGGCGCAATGCTATTCAACATGAAGCTCGATAATATTCATGAAAAAAACAGGGATCTACTATGAATATTGGGTTACATTTAGTCAAAAACGCAGGATTTACCTCTATTGCTAAAGAAAAGAAAGGGGATTTTTGAAAAACTAATTTTCAATGAATGAAAGAGACATCGAAAGAAACATCATAAAGAAACTTAAGTTGGGACTCGTAGGATGCGGCTTTTTGGGTAATATCATCGCCGACGCCTGGCGGCAAGGACTCTTGGAAGAGTATGACTTTACCGGTTGCATGAGCCGGACCATGCAATCCTCCAAAGCCCTGGCGGATAAAACCGGATGTAAGGCTTGTGGAAATTTAGAAGAACTACTGGCATTAAAACCGGACTATGTAGTGGAAGCGGCCTCTCCGGCGGTAGTGAAAGAAATAGCGGAAAAGGTACTGCAAAACGGCTCAAACATAATAATATTATCAATCGGTGCTTTTGCCGATGGTGAATTTTACGAAAAAATCAAACAGACTGCCCGTGAAGCAGGTGTCCGGGTGCATTTAGCCTCCGGCGCTATCGGCGGCTTTGACGTACTACGGACCGCAGCGTTAATGAGCAGCATCCAATCGAGCATCACCACGGAAAAAGGGCCTGGGTCCCTAAAAGGTACACCGATCTTTAAAGAAAGCCTTATGACAGAGGCGGAAAAGACCGAGGTCTTTTCCAGCAATGCCAAGGATGCCATCGCTCTCTTCCCCACCAAAGTAAATGTGGCTGTGGCCACTGCCTTGGCTACTTCCGGCCCTAAAAAGACCGGTGTCACCATCCGCAGCGTCCCCGGTTTTCGGGGAGATGATCATAAAATCGAAGTCATCGGCGAAGAAGTCCACGCCGTAGTCGACATCTACTCTAAAACCAGCGCTAT
>JBLNDC010000397.1:0-6215 GCA_050261255.1 Bacteroidota bacterium | reverse complement strand
GTGGATATTTTAGGCGGTTCATTAAAAGGTCTCCTGGAAATTCGAGACCAGGATCTGCCTGAATTTTTGAATCATTTGGATAATTTCGCCAAAACATTAATCACTGAGGTTAATAATCGTCACCGTCAGGGATATGGGCTTGATGAAAGCACCAATATTGATTTCTTTTCCGGGACCGGAGCCGCCGACATTGATCTATCGGATGCCATTAAAGATGTTGAAAATGGACTGAACCGGATCGCCGCTTCTAGTTCGATTGTTGATACGGAAGAAGGACTGGAAGGTAATAATCATGTGATGAAAGAGATCTATAAAATATTCGATGAACGGCTCTTAAATAATAGCACCGCTACCATGGGGGAATATATCGGGGCTATAGTAGCGGATTTGGGAGAAAAGACCAGCGCGGCCAAGGTAAAATTCGAAGGACAGACCCGGCTCATTGCCAATTTGGACGAACGCCGCGAATCGGTATGCGGGGTTTCCCTAGATGAGGAAATGACAAACATGGTCCGCTTTCAACACGGCTATAATGCCGCCGCCAAGATAATCTCCACCATGGATGCAATGCTGGATGTGATCGTTAATCGGTTAAAAGTGGTTTGACTAGGATTTTTAAAGATTACTATATTTAGAGCTTAAAGTCTTAAATTCCAGACTAGGACCAATCTGTATAACCAAAAAATTATTTCTTTCAACTTTTGACATTTGACTTTCGAGATTTGACATTTAGCTTCCAAACTTACTCTTCGGGCCAGGGGGGAGAACAATGCGGGTTTCAAACAAGATGATATATTCCAACTATGCTTATAATTTTATGAAAAGTGAAGAAGCGATACATAAGAAAACCAATGAAATTAGTACCGGAAGACGAATCAGGCAACCTTCGGACGATCCGGTAGGCACCGCCAGGGCGATGGACTTTCGTAGCCGTAGTATGGAGATAGCTCAATATATCGATAACAGCGAACAAGCGATTAGTTGGCTGAATTGCACCGATGACGCTTTAATGACCGTTACTAATTATTTACAGAGGGTGCGTGAATTAGTGATCGCCGGCTCCAACGGTTCATTGACGTTGGAATCCCGTTTGGCGTACGCTAATGAAATTGATGTCATTAAAGACGGCATAATGCAGGTTGCCAATACCACAATTGATAATCGTTTTATCTTTGGCGGAGAGAAATATTTGGAAGCTCCTTATCAAAATCGAACGACGGCAACAGGCGATCCGATCAACTTCGAATTGAATCCCATCGAGATAACCGATCGGAATAACATAATCGACATTAAACTTGATAATGGTGAATTTGTTTCGCTAAGATTAACTCCTAAAACTTATGACGGTTCAGCGGGTAATTCCCTTAACGACTTGGCAAATGATATTCAGCTTAAGCTACATTACGCCGGTTTTGATGTGCCGGTTCATGTCAAAGCTACCCCTGACAATCGAATTGAGTTTTATGCCGGGACTCAGCCGTCGGATGGAATCCATACGCTGGTGTTTAGGGATGGTCCGGCTATTAAGGAAGTCGGAAAAGCTTTATCGGTAACGCCGCCTTTAAATCCAAATGAAATCGCCCTTGCCCCAAGTTCAACCGCAGTTGACGCTTATTATAATGGCTGGCAGATTAAGATTATCGAAGGTAAAGGAGTTGGCCAGACCAGGACTATTAGCGCTTATGACGGTGCTACCAATAGAGCGGAAGTGGATTCGGATTGGGGGATCCAGCCGGATCATACCTCAGTATATCAGTTACTACCTCCGTTGGAAGGAGTTGCGGCGGTTTCTAATGGCGACAATACAATTACCTTGAGTCCGGCCAGTGAAATCCCTCAATTTTACGTTGGAATGGAAATTGAGATTTACAATGAAGCAAAGGGGATCTATGAAGTAAAAGAAATTACCGCTTACGATGAATCAACCAATCAAGCGACTATCGCCGGGGCTTGGGGTGTGACCGGTAATTTTAAATATCGGATTACTCCGCACCTGGAAGGCCAAGCGATCGGTGCCGGAGGAAACACATTGCAACTGGGAGCTAACGCAAGTAGGATTGATGATTTTTATGTGGGGGCTTCGATTACCGTTACCAATGCCGATGGTTCTACGGAAACTAAGTTGATTACCGGTTATGATTATGATGATTCGGTAGTGCCGCCGACTTATACAGTGACAGTTAAAGGTAATTGGACCACCAATGTGACTGCTGCTTCCAGTTATAAGATTTCGGACACAGCTTTGGCTCAACTCGGGTTTGAGAACAAAGCGACCACCAAAGAATTGTTGGGTTTTCCAGTTGAGCCATTAACAAAAGTATTGGCCCAATATCCAGAGACGGGAACGGTTCAGAACTATGTAGCTCCTCAAGTTACATTAGGAAATGATGCTAGTAGTATTAACGGATATTACAATAACTGGACCATTAAAGTAACCGAACCTTCGGGAGAAGTTTATACGGATCGAATTATCACTTATGATGGCAATGCTCGTGAGGCTGAATTGGCGACTATTGCAGCGGTGACGCCGGGCGCTAAATATGAGCTTACACCTCCCCTTGACGGAGATGTGTTTGGCGTACCGGCGGCGGACCAGATTCAATTTGATATTAACAACGCAAGCCATATTGATGGTTTTTATGTCGGAATGCCGATTACTATTACCGATGGAAATGGCAAGAGTCAAACCCGAATTATTAAAGCCTATGAATATGATGAATCCGCCATTCCACCTACGGCTATCGCTACTTTGGACGGCGCCTGGGGTGATCCGCCGCCGGTTTCCGGATCCAAGTATTCAATCGACGCTCAAAGTTATATTAATGCCAACAATAAATTCAAAATTAAAGTAGGTAATGAGCTGACCCAAGAAATCAGTCTGAACGGCGGGTCCTATACCACCAGGGAATTTGCGCAAATGATTCAGACTAAGATTCAGGCGCGGGGTGGCGAATACGCTAATGTCAGGGTGGAAGCGACCCCCGATAACCGTTTGCGTATCTTTCACCAAGATGAATTAAACAATCCGCTCCCGATTAAACTTCAGTCCGGAACTGAGGCTGACGCTCTCTGGATCTTGGGGTTTACCGACGGAGCCCATTCCGATATGGAAGAACCAAACTATGAGGGAAATAAGGGGTTCATTGAATATGAAATAAGCACCGGAATGGAGATTCAAATTAATAACCCCGGAGATAAGATATTTGATCCTTTATTCCAACATCTAACCAAAATAAGTATGGATTTAAGATCAGATAATATTTCAGCTCTTTCAGGTGAAGACTTGCGTAATATCAGGCTGGATATTGACAAGGTTTTGGTAACCCAAGGAGAAATCGGCGCCAAGGTTAACCGGCTGGAAAAAGGAATCGACCGTTTGAAGAGTCTGGATGAAAATTTAACTAGACTGTTGAGTAACGTTGAAGATGTCGATATTACCAAGGCTATTCTGGAATTAAAGATGCAAGAAACGGCTTATCAAGCTGCACTTCAGGCTGCGGGACGAATAATGCCGCTGTCGCTCTTGGATTATTTGAGATGAGATTATTAGGGCATGTTTCATAATTCCTTTCCTTAATTCATGAGATGTAATTAGGAAACAGCCTATATTAACGGAAGGATGAAACCATGAAGATCGAGACCAAATTTTTTGGCGCGGTTGATATCGATGAGGCGCAGATTGTTGAGTTTTCCCACGGTATTCCGGGTTTTGAAAACGAACATAAATTCGCCGTCTTAAAACACGACGATTCCCCTTTCTATGTGCTGCAATCGGTGGAACGGGCCGGATTGGCTTTCATTATCATCGAATTGGGAAAAGTAGCGCCGGATTATGAGATCGATCTGCCCGATGAAATAGTGGCCGAACTCAAATTGGAAAAACCTGAAGAAGCTTTAGTTTGCGCGATTGTAGTCCTTCCGGCCGATATCAAACAAGCCACAGTCAATCTGGCTGCGCCGCTAGTGATTAACGTTAAGGAAAAACGGGGCGCTCAGATTATATTGAACAATCCGGCTTACGGAGTAAAACATCCGTTATTTTCACCAGTCCGGAAAGAAAGCAAATTAAAATCGGCTAAATAACTTTAATCAAGAAGAGTGCGAATTTTACAAAGAAGGGTGGACATAAAAGTTCGCCATTTATTTTTGCCGGTGGAGGTAAAAATAGAGGGTTTTTTTGACTTTCGGAGAAAATAAAATTAAGGATTAATGATAAACATATAGAAGATATCCAAAGGTTTGCACTTCGAAGGTCAAGGAGGATCCAGATGCTCGTTTTAACGCGAAAGCTGAATGAGAGTATTATGGTGGGCGACAACGTCAAGATTACCATTGTCGATGTCAAGGGCGACCAAGTGAAGTTGGGGATCACCGCGCCCCGGGAAGTAGCGGTCCATCGCGAGGAAGTATATAGAGAAATCCAAAAAGAGAACCAATTGGCGGCGAACGCCAAGGCTAACCTGGACCAGTTGAGCAAGATGTTTGGGAAGAAATGAAACATCGGTAGTCAATAATTTTTAAATAAAGTTATTAGTGAAGGAGAAATGGGGCAAGATAATATAAAAAAGTATCTCGAATCAATTTCGATTCAGCTAAAGTTTTTTGGGATTTTTACGAAAATATAGTAAGGGATATTATTTTTTAAACCACCACCGGTGATATTCAGTAAACACTAACAGTAATCAGTGAAACTGGTCACTGATGACTGTCAACTGATGTTAGCGGCGGTGGTTTAAACACCGGCCCCTGTCCGATGGGCGGCCGACCAAAGGGTTGGGGTAAGGGTAAGGAAACCCGAAAAATTATCAAGGAGGAGAAAAACCATGAGAATTAACCATAACTTATCAGCGCTGAACGCCCACAGAAACTTGGGCATGGTCAACAGCCTGAACGGTAAGTCCATGGAGAAACTGGCCTCCGGTCTCCGGATCAACCGGGCCGCGGATGACGCCGCAGGGCTCGCGATTTCGGAAACCATGCGCAGCCAGATCAGGGGCTTGAACCAAGCCTCCCGTAACTCCCAAGACGCCATTTCTCTATTGCAGACCGCTGAAGGCGCATTAACCGAGACCCATTCGATCCTACACCGTATGCGGGAGCTGGCCGTTCAGTCGGCGAACGCCACCTATACCGCGAACGATCGGACCGAACTCCAAAAAGAGGTCGACCAACTCAAGAGCGAGCTCGACCGGATCGCCAATACCACCACCTTTAACGGTAAAAATTTGTTGGATGGCACTTCTTCGGCCATTACTTCATCCGACAAAGCGGCTACCAAGATCTTTATGCGTGGCGGTATCCGCGACGGCGCAGTTTCCGCCGCTGGGACCTACCGGTTGGATATCAATCTGGCAACGTCAGGGACCACTCAAATCCAAACTTCGACAATTTTCAAGACCACCACTTTGGGAGGACTCTCATCTGACGCCGCTGGAGTGGTTGCTACCGGCAGTACTCAATTGAAAGACGTCGACCGGTTCTATGACGCCAACGGCCGTTTCTTGCTGGATAACCCGCAGACCATCACTTTGGTTGACGGCACCGGGAAATCAGTATCCTTTACTGTATTCGGCAATGATACCCTCTCCGGTTTGGCAGCTAAATTTAACGATGCAATTGGTGGCACAGATGGCTTAGGAATGTCCGCTGTTTCCGGTAGTACGGCGAGTGGCGCTAGTTTCGCTACATATGTAACCACTACAACAGGTGGAGCGCTATCAACATCCGGAACATTCGTACTCAGTTCGGCGGTTGCCGGTAATGACGGTAAAATTACCACGATTGCTTCGGAACAACTATTGAATGCCTTTGGCTTTACAGAGTACCAGAAAGCAACCGAGAACACCTTCCAAGTAGCTGTCTACAAGGAAGGAACATTCGTATCATCCGGAACAATTCAAGGTAATCAGCTAATTGGTACAATTCATCAGAATGTGGATGTCAAGTTCGCAAGCGACGCTGATTTATCAGTAACCTATGGTTCAGGTAACTTCCAAGTTTCAGCAGGCGGAGGAACCTATTCAACCTACGTCCACTTGGCCGACAATACTCAAGTCTTCCAGATTGGCGCCAATGAATTACAGAACATGGGCGCTGCAATCGGAGCAATGGATTCCGAAGCTCTAGGAGTCAAGAGTGTGCTGATCACTGATGCTTTCAGCGCCGGTCGTGTGATCACCAAGATTGACGAAGCCATTAGCCGCGTATCCGCGCAA
>JBLNDC010000396.1:0-5521 GCA_050261255.1 Bacteroidota bacterium | reverse complement strand
TCGATCGCCGATCCCAACTTCAAACCGGCCAACTCCGGAAGGCCAAACTCTGCAGGGTTTAATCTTTTACCGGATATTTTTAGAGCGAACTTGGGAGCGAAAATATTGATAATTTTTCCTTCCACTCCCACTGAAGCTTCACCTAACAGTCCTTCCATTTTTCTAATGTCTAAATTATTCCGGACTATTTTGGCTTGGCCGGTAATTCCCTCAGCCCTTAAAACCTCATTGAGGTCTATCCCCATGCCTTCTAGGGAAATTTGGCCGTTTAAAACCGGTTGGTCAAGGGTGCCTGAAACAGTGACCTTTAAATCAGCTAAGCCCTCGATCCGACGCCGTTTAAGCTCAGGGAGGAATTGATTTAAATCCGCTAAGCGAACCTTAGTTCCGCTAACTGTTCCTTGAATCGCGGCAGTCTTAGTATTCAACCGACCGGATAGTTTAACTGAAGATCCGTTATAGCCGATGCGCGCTTGGTTGATTTGAAATCCTGAAGGAAAAATTTCCCCATCAAGTTCTTTAATATCCAACACCTCATTGAGAGCTGCTATCTTAAGTCGGGTATCATTGAGGGTTGCCATCCCGCTTATTAGCCAAAATTGACCATTGTCCCAACCAAATTTTAAATCAAATTTGCCAGACCCTTTAAAGATTTTGACTGCATAATGTTCTGAAAGATAGGGCGCAATTTCACTTAACAAAAGATTGGTTACGGACACTTCTCCATGGCCTATTTTAAAGTTGGTGGCTGCGTTGCCCCGACTACTCCATTGAAAATCCTGGTTAAAATCGGAGAGCCCCTCACATTCCCAATTCAATGACTCGCCTTCAATAAACCGGGCTTTAACGTTTATTTGAGTTAAGTTATGTTTGCCGTAAAGCTCATCTCCAAGCGCCAGCGCGCCGTTTTTGATTATCAAGACCATATCCAGACGCAGCTTGCGATTGCTTTTCCGGAAGTATTTTTGAAGATTCCAAGTCCCATCCGCATATCGTTGTAATCTAACGGAAGGGTTAACTAGTTCTACTTTCCGCAACGCGCGTTCGAAATGACGGCTGTTAATGAGTAAAGCCAAGGGGTCAAAACTTAAATTTATTTGCTCAGCCTGAACCGGTATCAGCTGTTGTTTAGCATCAACCAATGAAACTTTGGAGCACTTAAACGAACCCCAGCCTGACCAATGAATATTCCCGATTTTAATATTCAGACCGGTTTTTTTTAAGCTTTTCTGAAGACTGTTCCGAAATTGCATGGTAAGGACCTGATCTTGCAATAAAAAAAAGGACAAGGCGTAAAACAAAGCCCCGATTATTACGAGGCTAGTTATTGACCAGAGTCCAATTTTATTTGGGACAAATTTCAGCAAGATTATTTCCTCCCCAAATAAGAAAATTCGTGATGTCAAAGAAGGAGCAGTTCAAAAGTTTATGTTATTCTATTTCCAAGTCAAACCTGGCCTCGTCATAAATGCAATAAAGAGTGTCGGATTTAAGTTGGATCTCTTTTAATACTTTTTTATCCTCACCCGAACTCTCATTTACTTGATATTCCAGGACGACTTGATTGTTTTTGGTATCATTTATAAAATCTTTGAACAATTCATCCAATGAGCCGGCTTTTTTTAATCCGGATTTGGTTTCTGTTTTTTTGCGGTCCCCGGCCTCCGATTCTAAAACGAAATTTGACGATCCGCGAACTGTTAGTGTTAATTTGCCCGGTGCCATATTGGCAGGCAATTTTATCTCAAACGGAACCGGAAGGGTCTGGCCGCGGAAAGTGCGAATTATCGCACGGAGCTTGACTTTATCTCCGGGTTTGGCTTTCGGATGATCGGTTTCAAGTTTAATAATCCGGGCCGAACTTTGCTTTTCTTGAATATCGATGGTTACTTGGATTGACTTTACGGGAACCCGGGAGAACTCATTGGTAGTAAGTAAGTCCAATAGATAGCGCAAATCCTGGAGGCAAGAAACAGCTATATCCTTGCCGTAAAACAAATTCTCGCGGGTTATCGGGCTATTGCCGTTTTCATGCTCTACTTGAAGCTTTACTAATGCGGTCCCGCTACCTACCCGATCAATGGTTTGATCAATGGCGTCGGTAACCCCGGAAACGACCAAATCCTTATATAGATATTCATTATCGATCACTTGAAATGAACTGGTCCGGGTCAGGTCGCGGTCTAAATCCTTAACGGTTACAATTACCGGTATCATACTTGGTAATTCCCTGAATCTTCCTAATAGCCCGTGTTGCCGGTCTTCGATGATCCGGCCCGTTATTTGTAAAGGCAGCCCAATTTTAAAGGACATCACCTGGCTTTTAATGGTATGTAAAATCTCAGCCTGATACGCTAAATAATCCACTTTGCCTTTATTGGTAAATGAATGGCCAAAAGCTAGGAAGTTGTCCCCTTCCACCAGTGTCACCGTTCCAATGGCCGAAACCTGATAATCGCCGGAAACCATTTGGACTGCGACTGCGCTCCCCGGTTTTAAAGTGACAAAACCCGAATTTTCTTTACCTCTCTTTGAGCCAAAAAGGAAAACCGGTTTGAAATGATACGGTTCTAAGGCTGCCTTTAAGGTATTAAAACCGCGCCTTCCCATCCCGGAAACCAACACCGGAGAGACCACCGGCCTCAATCGGCCTTCCCCAATGATTAATGGTTTTCCGTGATAAAATACGGTTTTTTCCACAGGGGGGAGCAACTTCAGCATACTTTCGACGGGCGTCACCAAAGCTAAAAATGAATCGGCATTTTCGAAACCGTAACTGATGGCCCCTACTAGCCGATCTTTGATATAGACCGGACTGCCGCTCATTCCGGCAGCTAACCCTCCGCTCTCTTCCAAAAGTTCGCCGGAGAGTTTTACCAGAATCAATTTATCCCGGCTTACATCGCCCTCAACCACAGCTAAAACTTGGACATCAAAACTTTCAATTTTAGTTCCGGAAAAAACCGAGTAACCTTTTCCTTTCATCCCCGATTCAATCTTTTCCAATTCGAAAAAGCGTTCCTTGGCCAAAGATATCGGGGAGAAAGCCAGGACTAAAATTATTAAAAAACTCAACAAAATTACCCGGCGCCTTTTCCAGTTCAAGGGATCACATCCTGTTAAATTTAATCTCGATCAACTTTCTATACGCAATTTGGTTCCAAAAGTTCCCCAAATCGGAAATAAACCAGTTTCATACTAAACTTATCCTTTTTAATATCGGAAAAAATCGGCATCTTAAGTACCGGAATTTCAACTATGATTTGACAATAAATAACGAAAAGATAGTAAATCAACCATAGTTTTAATCTATATTCGGAGCTTATTAATTAAATCCTGCCGCTAAAAAATGGCTAAAGCCTTGATTCTAAACAATGGGACCTAAAGCAAAAGCCCTTTTTTCGGTAAAGGCCTTTCCGGGCTAAAGTTATTTTCCAATAAATTCATCGATCCATCTAAATACATCGACTTTACGCGGGTTTAAGTCAACGGTCAAATTATGATGGCCGTTGGGAAAGAGGATCAACCGTTTTTGATCCGCTGCCAATCCGGATAAACTTCGATAAAAAGTTTTCGAGCCTTGATGCCTGATAATTCGATCATTAACGGCATGAATAATTAAGGTCGGCACTGTAATTTCCCTTCCGGACTCCCGTCCTTCCCGCGCCACTTTGACCAACTCGGCCACGGCCGAGGTTGGAATAACCCCATACCAATAAGGACGCTGCCAGTCATACTTGATCCCCATATCGTTTTGGGGGATTAATTTCCGTATCGGACTCCACCGGGTTAAGACCGCCATCCGATTGACAAACCGGAAAGCCGGGGCGCAGAGAACCAATTTAGCGAGGCGCTCCGGAAAATCCCGCCCTAAGATAGCGGCCAAGGCGCCTCCCATGCTTTCGCCGATCACTAATACCTGATTTCCCAGGAGCGAACTGATCTCCAGTCCTTGTTCGGCTGATTTTTTCCAATCGGTTGCTCCTGCCTTGGCGAAATCATCCACTGTGGTCCCGTGCCCGGCCAGCCGGACGCCGAAGACGTTATGCCCTTGCCGGTAAAGTCCCTCGCCGAGCTCCCGCATCTCATAGGGGCAAGCGGTGAAACCATGGATTAGTAAGAATGATTGAGGGGTGATTCGTTGGTGATGAAAACAGAAACTGCGCTGGTCCGATCCGGTCCTGGCCCGCTCGCACTCGGGATGATGGTATTCGGCATCAGCCAGGGAAAGGGCCAATTCCAGACGGGCTTGGTCGCCCGCGTTAAAAGCCGCTTGGTATTTAGCATCCCATTGCCGCAATTTCCGATCCGGATATTCCTTATTAAACGCTAGTATCATCGACGACTCTCCTTAACTTTTCATCATAATATACTTAGACTTTGACTTGGAAATACCTTTCGCTTAGACCTTAAAAAAAAGCGGCTTTTTAGCCGCTTTTTTTATTCGGTACCTTCTTTAAAATCTTCTTCCTCCTTGGCGATCTCCTGCTCCCCTTTTTCCACTAGTTTTTTGACCATATTGCCGCCGATCTTTCCGGCTTCCCTCACGGTCAGTTCATCGCCCCCGCCGGCCAAGTCGTCATCTAAACCGAGTTCCTTGGCGGTTTCCCATTTAAGTTTCTCTTTGCCGGACTCAGCCGGCACAGTCGGATTATGCTTGCCTTTTTTGGGAGACATTTTTTCACCTCCGACATCAGCCTGTGCAAAGTGGGGGAAAATATACGGGGGGCGTTAGAAGACAAGAAGGAAGAATACAAAAGATCGAAGGCAGAAAAAACATTGTGGAGCGTGAATGCAAAAACCGGCTTCATCAAAGCCGGTTAAGAAAAGGAGGTATGAAAGTTTACAATTTTCTTCAAATATACCATAGCATTCGGAAAATTCTCAAATTACCGGCGTACTGAATTAGCGGTACTTGAGTACTGTTTTGCCAGGCGTATAATCTCGAAATTCCGGTTAAAATATTACCGGTGATGGAATTGATCCAACTGCAACAGCCCAAGGGCTGGTACGATAATGAAGATAAAGAACTGCTCCAGTCTCCCTGTCCCCCGACCCCCGACTTTACTACCCAAGACCCTTGGCGGGTTTTACGAATCCAAGGGGAAATGGTAGAAGGATTCGATGCTTTATCCAAAATCGGCCCGGCCGCGGCCATCTTCGGTTCAGCTAGGTTTACCGAGTCTAACCCCTATTATCAAGCCACTGTTTCCATAGCCCAACAGCTGGCTGCAGCAGGACTGGCGGTAATCTCCGGCGGCGGCCCCGGAATCATGGAAGCTGCCAATAAAGGCGCTTACCAGGTTAACGGCGTTTCAGTGGGTTGCAGTATCCAATTACCAAAAGAACCGGTTCCTAATCCTTATCAAACGATTGCCCTAAAGTTCAGGTACTTTTTCGTCCGCAAATTGATGTTCATCAAATATGCCATTGCCTTTATCATCATGCCCGGCGGATTCGGCACCATGGACGAGCTTTTTGAAGCCTTGACCTTGGTCCAAACTGATAAAATCGACCATTT
>JBLNDC010000395.1:0-5236 GCA_050261255.1 Bacteroidota bacterium | reverse complement strand
AGATAACCGGCCCAGACTGATGGAAACGGATATAGCAATAGCAAAATTAAAGACAAGGGAATGGATATCCCGAAGATTAGTGAAGTTACCGCAAAACAACGATCCCAATCCAAGATTCTGTTTTTCTGAATTAGCCAGTTAATAATGAGTCCACCTAGACCTAATCCTAAAATAGAAACCGACACTACCATGAACACAAAGTGATACCAGAGCAATACCGAAAAGATTCGGGTTATGGTGATTTCAAACAATATGGTTATCATCGATATTAAGAAAACACTTGCATAGATTAACCGATTATTGCCTCGAAGATCTTTTTCCATAATTGCCACTCCCCAGCTATGATTTGAAAAAATAAACCCCGTTAAGGGGTTTATTAACTTAAGGAATTGCATAATTCATGATTTAAACTTTGGCTCACAATATATTGATAGATACATCCGGGCTAGTCACTATATATTGTGGCCAAAGGGTTTATTAAGGTAATTATACAATTCCCTCAACTTATTGCTTTTCTTTACGGGGCAGGCACATCATAACCATCATCCCTACCATCATCAAGGGACAAATCAATGTTGCCAGCCAGCTTAAATTTGAAGGGATACCGATTCTAGGAGCAATAAACACAACCCCAAGGGGTATCAGACAACATAAAGCCATTAATATCATATGCCAATAATGCCCTTTACCAGAATGGCTTCCATGGCATGAAGGAACTTGTTGTTTCTCTTGATCTTGACTCATCACTTTCACCTCGTTTTAAATTTCTTAGAGAATGACTCTATCATACCCTGTTAAAGTGAAGGATTTATGAAGAATCATTATTTTGAAATTTGCATGGAACAACAGCCTAAAATGGTCCTCCTAAACCAGAAATTGCAAAAATTAATTCATCTCTATTTTGTAACAAATGAAGTATAATTTAATGTTTTATCTTATAACATTACTTAAGGCAACCAACTGGGTCTTATCCCCTAATTCCGCCAAAAAGATCATCGCCAATGACAACCAAAAATCATTCATCGTAAAACCTCCCATATTTATTTGTTATAAAAAAAGAGACCAAATGCACCTCTGATAGGTGCAAAGGTCTCGTTTAGTCTAATCAGACCGGCACGGCCAGGCTTTAATTCAGCCAGTATGTTGACCCTGCCTAATTACTGTCACTTATGATGGTTGGGAAACTACTTCCCTTTGCTAAAAATCAAATTATTAATGATATAATTCAATTTGGCAAGAATTTGATCCGACTCTTATTTTTTAAAACCTACATTGCCGGATTTGTCCGTTGATTTTTTAAAATCACATATCAAGCGAATGTATTGTGCATTATCTTTTAAGGTATGGCACCGGATTAACCGGTTTCCCATTTATATATACTTCATAATGA
Organism: Bacteroidota bacterium; assembly: GCA_050261255.1. Taxonomy (GTDB): domain Bacteria; phylum Bacillota; class UBA4882; order UBA8346; family UBA8346; genus JAAYHS01. Next base: position 3,846 of record JBLNDC010000395.1, on the reverse strand, counting down.
AGATGGGGCCCGGTTGTGATACCTGTATTACCGGAAAGGGAGATAGTCTGCCCCTTACTGATACTTTGACCAATACTTACTAGTAGTTTGGAATTATGGGCATAAAGTGTTTGAAATCCGTTTTGATGATTAATCATTACCGCATAGCCGTAACCGCCCCGCCACCCGGCAAAAGATACAACTCCCGCAGCAGTTGCGGCGACCTTAGTCCCAGACGCGGCACCCATGTCGATTCCGACATGTTTTCGGTTATATTTTAAAACAGGATGAACCCGTTTGCCAAAGCTTGATGTAATATAAGAAACGACCGGCCAAATTGATGGAGTATGGTCGAGTTTCCATTTATAAGCCTGTAAATCACTAAGTAACCTCTGTTGTTCTTCTGATTCTTTCGCAAGATAATTTTCAATTTGTCCCAAATAGTTTTCAAGCTCGACCAAGGCAGTATTCCTGTAATCTTTTTTATCAACTTCTTTGATTATGTATGGCGATGATTTTGGGATAGTGGATTTACGACTTACCAAATAATCTATTTTTTTCTCATTTGCTATTGCCTTCCAGGTTTTTAATAATAACTGTTGTTTGTTTTGCAATATGTCTAATCTGGCGTAAACTTGATCTCTTTTATGTAATACCGATTTATACTTCTACTTTTCATTTTGAAGTTGAGCGAGGAGGCGAGAACGAGTAAAATTCACTTGCTTAAGTTGATAAATTTCAGCTATTTGAAAAGAGATACCTAATACTATATATAAATTATAAGTGATAATTCCAACAATCACTAAAACCACTGGAAACGGAATAGCGCAACTTCGAACGGTTTTCCCTGAATTCGGAACAATTAGGAATGTATATTCTTTGCTAAACTGTGTCTTTAAAAGAATAGCAATTTTTTTTATATTCATTATTGATAAGTATCCTCAGCTAAAATATCCGTCTTGTTATTGAAAACTGGCTTGTCCCCTAATTCATTGACATCATTTAACAACATTTATACATTATTAAAATATTTTAGCTCGTATTTCCAATAACAAAGCTACTGATAAACCTAAAATTTTCTGGATAAATTTGGCGATAATTGGCTCTTACTGCCGATCTTCGCTAACTTTTTCGATTCATTACCGCTCTTCAGTAAAAGTAAGTTTCAAGGGTCGCTTGATTTGTTCCCTGATGATTACGGCATCCACGGTATCTCCGGCCTTATATTTCCTTTTTATATTCTCGAGATCCCTCAAATTTTTGACCGTCTGACCCGCCAGACTGACCAGGATGTCCCCCCTGCGGATTCCGACTTTGGCAGCGCCGCTACCCGGCGAGACCCCCAGTATATAAATACCTACCGGCAAATTATAATATCCGGCAATCTCCTCCGTAATATCTTTGCCGATAATACCGACGACTGGCCGTCCTTTAATATACCCAAACATAATCAACTGGTCAATGATGGGTTTAGCGTCATTAATGGGTATGGCAAATCCCAGTCCCTCCACGCCGGATACCGATATTTTTATAGTATTAATCCCGACAACCTGCCCGCTGGAATTTACCAATGCTCCGCCACTATTACCGGGGTTGATTGCGGCATCGGTTTGAATCAGATTTAAGGTCTTATCTTCAAGCTTTACCGTCCGGTTCAAAGCGCTGATGACCCCGGCGGTTACCGATCCGGCGAATTCAATTCCCAACGGATTGCCGATGGCTACTGCCGGTTCCCCGATTTCCAATTGAGATGAGTCACCCAGTTCGGCAGCAGGAAGATTATTCAATTCCACTTTAATGACAGCCAGATCATTCCGGGCATCGCCACCGATAAACTTCGCCCGGGCCTGTCTTTTATCCGTCAGGAAGACTTCTAAAGTAATATTGCGGCTGAGATCATTCCGGGGATCAGCATACTGAACTACATGATAATTGGTCATTATGTAACCATCGCGACTGATGATGACTCCGGAACCTTCCGCTTTAGCCTGTTCCACCCTAGCGAAATCTTGTTCAGGGCTGGATAGCGCCATTCTAATTCCGACGACTGAAGGTCCGACTTTTTTTGCTATTTCAGTTACTGGTGAACTTTTCGGCAGTGAGGTTTTAATTACCGGAACTTCAGTGTATTGGATATTTCCTGCAGTTAACCGGGTATTCAATCTGTTTGCAAAAGCTCCGTAGAGAAGCGCCCCCGTCGCTAAACTGCTAATGAGCGATGAAATTACGATCAATAAAACATAAGTCTTCAATTGGGGTCTAGGCTTGGATACATGGTTATCAAATCCCTTCATAATATTACGCCTCACTTTTTTATGTATTTAAGGTATTATAAGATGAGAATTTGGCTGTTTCCGCTATGATAAATTTCATTCCTAATTTTGAGATCCGTACAATAGTAAGGCTGGATTTTTATCAATTATTTTTTATGTGACTCATTATAACTTTTTAGGATAAAGATTTTATGAAGATTTGTTGGCTTTTTATCCCATCCAAATGCGTAATGTACTTGCTAGCTTTTTGCACTACAAGGTAGAGAAACTCAAAATTCATTTTAAGCTTTCTCTCAGTGGGATTTAAGGTTTATTCACTATGACTGATTATGAAAGTGGTTTGAACAAACTCTTACAGCTTTCCTCCTTATAAACAAGGGGCTACCTGGAAAAGGTAGCCTCGTTTTTTTGACTAATTATATCTTTTTTTACGATAAAGATTTTATGAAGAACCCATGAAATAAATAAAAAAGGGATCGCCAGAATTGCATCAACTATGTATTAAAAAACATCCAAAGAACAAAGCGCCTCCACTGAGGAACTCCACCATGGATACGATCAACCAAAATAATGTCAGGATTGCGGCGGCGGTTCAGGAGGTCGCGGTCAACCTTTCCTCTGGATTAAGTTCAACAGCAACGGAATTAAATCAATCAGCTGGACAGCTCAGCGGTTTAGTCAATAAGTTTAAGCTCCATGACAATTATTCCAGGCCCTAAACCGTTAATAATTGTACTCATATTTTATCCCCGTTTCCTACTACCATGATCATCGCCCACCTCAATCCGGTTGCGCAACGGTTTCCAAAACCGGCAAGCCAGGACAAAAAACAGTCCGTAGGTAATCATGGCGATCAAATGAGCGAAAAGAGAGATGGGGGTAGTCATTGTATCTTTAATTATTTTCGTTAAATTTGCAAAGCTTAATGTAATAAACCAGAGCCCGAATCCATATCCTAACCCGATCCACCAATGGTATTTCGGTCGGCTGCTTTTCAACCAAAATCCCAGGGCAATTCCAAACAAGGCTCCTAAAGTCATGTCCGCCAACGCGGAAAAGATCCATTCACTAAAGTTTTCAACTTTAAGATGGCCGTGGGTGAGATAGGCAGTTATCATCCCATATAGCATAGGTACATTTAACAAGAGAAAAGCGTGATGGACTAAAGTTTTAACCATCGCGGCAACAGCTCCGGCAACTCCGCTAAAAAGCATTAATTCTCCAGGGAAATCGCTTTCTTTCAAAATTAGACCTCCGATCCTTAATCATTGATTATTTCTGATGTCCATCTATAATAAAATCATATCGGTTCCTATCTTAACATTGTTATAGTTTCCATTTTCCCCTGACTAATACTAATTCTTCTGCTGAAGTAAATGCTCTCAAAGGTTTTGGTATTGATGGCTCAAACGACTGACTCCTGCTCCTAATCACTCTCAGCAGCAAGGATATCCATAAATGCCAATCTGATGCTGTTTCGCATAACATTACCTAAAGGAAGACCAGCATATAGGGCGAATTCACATAGACGTCAGGCTGGACAAAAAAATATTTTTGGAGGCAATAACAAATGAAAAAATTAGTCGCACTCACC